>CAZHYX010000136.1:0-8268 GCA_964536675.1 uncultured Flavobacteriaceae bacterium | reverse complement strand
AATAATAATGGTATGTCAAGTTTACTTATTGAAGAAAGTGCAGCTTATGATTTGAATATTAAAATGTTTAATCATTTACAACATACCATTACAGGATGGCCTGGAGGTAAGCCTAATGCAGATGATACTAAAAGACCTGAGCGTGCAAATCCTGCTAAAAAACGCGTCATCATTTTTAGTCCACATCCTGATGATGATGTAATCTCTATGGGAGGCACTTTTGACAGATTGGTTGAACAAGGTCATGAGGTACATGTTGTTTATCAAACTTCCGGTAGCATTGCTGTTTCTGATGAGGAAGCATTAAAGTATGCTGAAGTTAGTAAAGAATTAAATGGTTCTAAAGACATTGACAATATTATTGATGCGATTCTTCTAAAAAACAAAAACAGTATTGATACCTTAGAGGTTCGTAAAATGAAAAGCTTAATTAGACGAAGTGAATCAATTGCTGCTACTCGATATTTAGACCTTCCAGATGAAAATGTACATTTTTTAGACTTGCCTTTTTATGAGACAGGTACTATTAAAAAGAATAAATTATCTGATGATGATATTAATTTAATGTACGATATCATCGAAAAAATAAAACCACATCAAATATATGCTGCCGGAGATTTGGCTGATCCACATGGAACTCATGAAGTGTGTTTAAATGCGCTTTTTACTACATTAGAAAAAATAAAATCTAATTCTTTTATGGATGATTGTTGGGTTTGGCTCTATAGAGGTGCTTGGCTTGAATGGGAGACTTTTGAAATTGATATGGCAGTACCTATGAGCCCGGATCAAGTGTTAAAGAAAAGGCATGCTATTTTTTATCATCAATCTCAAAAAGACGGCGTTATGTTTCAAGGTGATGATTCTAGAGAATTCTGGGTAAGAGTAGAAGATAGAAATAGACTCACTGCTAAAAAATATAATGACCTAGGCTTAGCCGATTATGCAGCTATTGAAGCTTTTAAAAGATATTATTTTTAGTGGTATAATCAGATAAAGGAATTGAAAAATTATAATAAATGTGTAAATTCGATTTACTAGTTGCCTAATATTGACATTGTTTATAGACTAGAACAGGTTTCAAAAAACCTGTTAGGTCTCATGAAAAAGACTAGTTTTATTAGCTGAAGTTCATTTGTGGTATAAAATCGGATAATCATTATACGTTAAATTAACAGTTTTGAAAAAATCTTTAAAACCTAGCTTACTCTTTTTACTTATTTTTCTTTCGACACAAGTCATTTTTTCGCAAGAAACCACAAGAAAAGGAATACATCAGTTACAAAAAGAAGAATTTGGTAACATTAAAAAAATTGCCAAAAAATTTGATAGCCAAGAAATCATTTCCTTAAAAAATAGAAAATCAATAACATTATCAAAAATAGTATTTGGTTTTTTACCCTATTGGGAATATAATTCTGGAGCACATAACAATTTACAATACGATTTACTAAGCCATTTAGCAGTTTTTGATTTTTCAGCTTCATCAACAGGTACAATTACAAATCCTTCTAATTGGCCTTGGACAAACGTAATAAATGCCGCTCATAACAATGGCGTTAAAGTTATTATGGTAATCACAAATTTTAATGGTTCTGAAATTCATACTCTATTAACAAATAATACTTCAAAAAATAATTTATTTAACAATATAAAAAATACGATTACAACATTTAACCTAGATGGTGTTAATATTGATTTCGAAGGATTAAATAATGCTGATGAAGGTTCTGTAATTAATAATTTTATGTCTGACCTAACTACTTATATCCATACTCAATTACCTGGTAAAGAAGTTTCGTTTGATAGCCCTGCTGTAAATTGGGGTAACGATTGGGATTTAAATGGTTTAGTCCAAAGTGTTGACTATTTATTTATTATGGCTTATGATTATAACGGAAGTTGGAGTAATAATACAGGTGCTGTTTCTCCCTACACACATCCAAGTAACGGTATTAGTGTAACTAAAACCTTATTTGATGACTATAGTGTCCCGAAAAATAATTATCCCGAAAAATTAATTCTTGGAGTACCTTATTATGGAAAACATTGGAAAACACAAACAAGTGCTACTGCATCTATAGTTACATCGTATGTAGGTTCAACTTTTTTTAGAGATGATATTACAAGTGCTGCTTCACACGGAGGGTATCTTTGGGACAGTGACTCTCAAACGCCTTGGTACAGATGGAATGATGGCGTAAATTGGAATCAAGTATGGGCAGATAATGAACAAAGTATTGAAGATAAATATGATCTAGCAATAGCAGAAAATCTGGGCGGTATTGGTATTTGGGCTTTGAATTATGATAGCGGACGTTCAGAGTTGTGGGATCTAATCAATACAAAGTTTGGTACAACTGCTTCTGTAAATAATTTTTTTAAGGATAAAATTAAAGTGTATCCTAATCCTACCAATAAATTTATTAAAATAGCTAATTCTAATAATTCTAATAATTTAATATTGAATAAGATTGAACTTTTTAATATTTTAGGACAAGTTACTATGAAAATCAATCCGAAAAGTAAATTTATAGATATTCAAAATTTAGCCAATGGAATATATTTTCTAAAAATAGAAGATAACATTGGTAATCAAGGAGCTTTTAAAATTTTAAAATCAAACTAATTCGTTACATCTCTAATGCTTTCTTAGCATCATTATCCATTAATATTTCTATAGGATTTTCTAAGGCATCTTTGATAGCTACTAAAAACCCAACTGACTCTTTTCCATCAATAATTCTATGGTCATACGATACAGCGACAAACATAATTGGTCTAATTTCTATTTTGCCATCAATTGCTACCGGACGTTCTACAATATTATGCATTCCTAAAATAGCACTTTGAGGCGGATTAATTATAGGTGTTGATAGCATTGATCCAAATACACCACCATTTGTAATTGTAAATGTACCTCCAGTCATTTCATCTATGGTAATGTCGCCATCTCTTGCTCTAATTGCCAAGCGTTTCACCTCAGCTTCCACACCTTTAAAAGTCAAATTTTCAGCATTTCTAATAACAGGAACCATTAATCCTTTTGGGCCTGAAACAGCAATTGAAATATCTTGAAAATCATATGACACTTTAAAATCGCCATCAATCATTGAATTCACATCTGGGAATAATTGTAAGGCTCTCACTACAGCCTTGGTAAAGAAACTCATAAAGCCTAAACCTACACCATGTTTGGTTTTAAAATCTTCTTTATATTGTTTACGCAAATCAAAGATAGATTTCATATCAACTTCGTTAAACGTAGTTAACATAGCCGTTTCATTCTTTACAGCCACCAATCGTTCAGCTACTTTACGACGTAACATCGATAATTTTTTACGCTCTCCTCCTCTTGCACTATCAACAGCAGGAGTACCCATACTTGGTACAGCTTTAACTGCATCTTCTTTGGTAATTCTACCGTCTTTACCTGTTCCTTTTATAGTTGAAGAAGCAATATCTTTTTCAGCCAATATTTTTTTAGCTGCAGGCGAAGCTGTACCGCTGGCGTAAGTAGTCTTCTCTACTGCTTGTTCTTCTTTCTTTTCAACAACTGAAGACTGCTGACTACTGACTGGAGACTGATTACTACCTTCAGGTTTTGTAGCACTTGTGTCAATCAAACATACTACTGCACCTACAGTAACAGCATCACCTTCTTCTGCTTTTAGTGTAATAATACCGCTTTCTTCAGCAGGTAATTCTAAGGTTGCTTTATCAGAATCTACTTCGGCAATTGCTTGATCTTTTTCAACATAATCACCATCTTCTACTAACCAAGTTGCTATTTCAACTTCTGTGATTGATTCTCCCGGTGAGGGAACTTTCATTTCTAATACCATATTCTAAATCTTTTAAGCCCATCCTAACCTTCCCAAAGGGAAGGAACTCAAAGCACTTTCAATATTGTTACTTTATAAAATCATTTATCTAATTATCCGTTTTGCTTTTCAGTTTCTTCCCTTTGGGAAGACGGAAGATGGGCAAAAACCATATCAATCACTCTTTGATGTCTTCTTTTAAATCGCGCGCTAGAACCTGCTGCGGGTACTGAGTAAAATGGTCTAGATGCAACTTGCAATTTCACTCCCGAGAATTCGGGATTAAAACGTTGTAACATATAGCTCCAAGCGCCCATATTTTCAGGTTCTTCTTGTGCCCAAACATAGTCATTCACATTTTTATATCTATCAATTACAATTTGTATCTTCTCTTTATGTAATGGAAATAACTGTTCTATCCTAACTAATGCTATATCTTCTCTTTCTAATTTTTCGCGTTCAGCTAATAAATCATAATAGAATTTACCGGTACAAAATACTAATTTTTTGACCTTTTTAGGATTAATTGTATCATCTATTACTTCTTGAAATTCTCCATTAGCCAATTCATCCAATGCCGATACTGCTTTAGGGTGACGCAATAGACTTTTAGGTGTAAATACAATTAATGGCTTTCTAAAATCACGTTTCAATTGTCTGCGTAACAAATGATAGAAATTAGCTGGTGTAGTACAGTCAGCAAGGGTCATATTGTCAATTCCACATAACTGTAAATAACGTTCCATTCTAGCTGAAGAATGTTCAGAACCTTGACCTTCATAACCATGTGGTAATAAGACAACTATTCCGTTTTGTAATTTCCATTTATCTTCGGCAGCGGACATATATTGGTCAAAAATAATTTGTGCTCCGTTAGAGAAATCGCCAAACTGTGCTTCCCAAATTGTCAACGTACTTGGGTTTGCCATTGCATAGCCATAATCAAAACCCAGCACACCATATTCTGATAACAATGAATTGTAAATATTCATTGTTCCTTTATTATTAGGATTTGTATTTAACAGATTGATAGGTTCTTCAGAGATTTCGTCTCGTAATATAGCATGACGATGACTAAAAGTACCACGCTCTACATCTTGGCCAGAAATACGAATATTATAACCTTCTTCTAATAATGAACCATAAGCTAAGGTTTCTGCCAATCCCCAATCAATTTTATCGGTTTCTATCATTTTAGCTCTTCCTGCCAGAATACGTTCTGCTTTTCTTAAAAACTTTACACCTTTTGGCACAGTTGATATTATTTTCGAAATGTTTTTCAACTTATTTTCTGCATAGACTGTATTCACAGACAGCAACATATCTTCCACTCCTTTACGCGAAAATCCTTTCCAGGTACTTTCCATAAAAGGTTTCAATTGTGATGTACTATCTCTTTTAGACATTTGATATTGATTTTCAAGCATCTCTTTAAAATCTGCTGTAATCTTCTTATCATAAACTTCGTCTATAACACCTTCATTAATTAAGCGTTGTGCATAGATATCTCTTGGATTATCATGTTTCGCAATAGCTTTATATAACTTTGGTTGCGTAAAACGAGGTTCATCTCCTTCATTATGTCCGTATTTTCTATAGCCTAACAAATCTATAAATACATCGCGATTAAAGCGCATTCTAAACTCTAATGCCATTTCTACAGCATGAACAACTGCCTCAGCATCATCAGCATTAATATGTAGAACAGGAGATAATGTTACTTTGGCAACATCGGTACAATAAGTACTAGATCTAGCATCTAAATAATTAGTTGTAAAGCCAATTTGATTATTTACAACTATATGAATAGTACCTCCGGTTGAATAGCCTTTTAATTTACTCATTTGAATTACCTCATACACAATACCTTGTCCTGCAATTGCAGCGTCTCCATGAATAAGAATTGGTATTATTTTAGAAGTATCTCCATTATATTTTCTGTCAATTTTAGCTCTAGTAATGCCTTCGGCAACAGCATCAACAGCTTCTAAATGAGAAGGGTTTGGTACCAAATTCATTTTTATATCCTTACCGTTTCGATACGTTTTATTCAAGGTTAAACCTAAGTGATATTTTACATCACCATCTATACTATCATCTTCAAAATCTTTCCCTTCAAACTCACTAAAAAGCTCTCTTACCGGTTTTCTAAAGATATTAATTAAGGTATTTAATCTACCTCTATGCGCCATACCAATAACACATTCTTCAATTTTGTATTTCTCAACAGCATAAAATAAGGTATTACTTATGGCGGGAATTAATGTTTCTCCTCCTTCTAAAGAAAAACGTTTTTGGCCAACATACTTTGTCTGTAAAAACTGTTCAAATGTTACAGCTTGATTTAATTTTGAAAGGATATACTTTTTCTTTTCTACACTAAATTTTGGATGATTACCATTTTCATTTAGTCTGCTTTGCCACCATTTTATTTCATCCGGCTGACGGATATACATATACTCGATACCTATAGAATCGCAATATATAGCCTCTAAGTGTTGTATTATATCGCTTAAGGTAGTACTACCAATTCCCAATACTTCACCTGCATCAAAAACCGTATCTAAATCATCTTTAGAAAGGCCAAAATTCTCAATAGCCAAGGATGGGTCATATTTTCTACGTTCTCTAACGGGATTGGTTTTTGTAAATAGATGCCCTCTAGAACGATAGCCATTCATCAATTCAATAACCTGAAACTCTTTATGTACATGCCCTGGAATTTCAACTGAGAGTTGTTCCTCACCATTTAATGAATAATCTGTATTAGCTAAATCATAGCCTTGAAAAAAACTTCTCCAACTTGGCTCCACATCATCAGGGTCTGTCAAGTATTTATGATACAAATCTTCTATAAAACCTGTATGTGCTGCATTTAAAAAGGAAAACCTATCCATTTACTGTCTATTTAGGACTTTAAAACATGATTAACAAAAATACAATTTTTATCATAATAGCATACTTAAATTTAGATTGTTATTTATAAATTTTATTTAGATAAAAAAAATTAATTTAGTACTTGTAGAGAATAGAAAAACATTTATATTTGCACTCCCAAAAGGAAAATAAATTCCTCCTTAGCTCAGTTGGTTAGAGCATCTGACTGTTAATCAGAGGGTCCTTGGTTCGAGCCCAAGAGGAGGAGCTTAGTAATGGCAAGCCATTCAAGAAATTGAGTGGCTTTTCTATTTCTTATCAGTACAACATATGTACAATATTTTTTATCTATTTAGTTTCTCTTTCAGAAGTTTAAAAATATACTTTTTCGGGTACTATAAAGTACCTATTTTAAATAAATTATAAACTTAATGCGTGGGATAAGCTGTTTACTCAAAAACAGAAGAGAGATGTTTCTATTATATGCGTTTTTAAATTTCCCTTTTTGTGAGTTAATATTATTTAGGCTGATTTATATCATATTACCCTCTAATTTCATTTGTATTTAGCTTCATTTATTGATAACTTTAACTATATGAATTTTAATATCGCAGACATGGAAAAATTAATTGAATTTTTAGGAGATTACTTTTTTAAAGTTAGCTTAGTTTATGAGAACTTTTTTGAGGAAAAAGTAAAAAAGAATGATACTACTATGATTGCTTTTCTGATGATACCTTTATTGTTGTTTGCAATCATTTTAGTTGCTGTAAATGGTTTTATATCTTTAGAATACAAATCAACATTTTTAACTCTCTACCCTTTGCTCGGATTATCAATGCTCATTTTTACAGCTGGGTATTTCAGAGGTATCAAGAAAAGGCAACAATTAGGCTTCAACTTCAAAATGATTCATTTAAATTTCTCAAAGTTTGATCTCAAAATTCTTGGTTTTAATGAGTCTGACAAATACAACTTGAAACTTTTATACAGAAATCGTAAAGTTGAAAATAAAATAAATAATACAAATCTTGTAAAAAATAAGAGTGCTGCTAGTTATTCGTTTCTGTTTTCACTTTTTCATGTAATGATTAAAAAAGGCATTAAAGACCTTAACACGACTGATAGACAAAACTTCTTTCAAATGCTTGAAGATTCTTTTATTATGAATGGTATTTCAGTAAACCCAGATACTCTTGAATCAAGTTATAGTAAGTGGAATTCAAGGCTTAAAAATGATGAAAACAATCTAAAAGACCTTACTATAATCAGAACTGTTTTCAATATACAATAAACTTAAAGCAACTATAGGGAAAGCCTAATTATTGTATTGTTTACCATGTATTTACTTTCATATGTTTGCTCTAGAAAGTGAACGGCCGTTTACTCATTATTAATTTAAAACTTAATATTATGAGTGAACAAATTATCAAAAAATTAGAACGGATAGAAAGTCTTTTATCCTTTAACAAACAGGTATTGAACTTTTCTGATATGCTTGCTTTTACGGGCATGTCAGAATCAAGGCTCTATAAATTAACATCTTCTCGAAAAATTCCATTTTCAA
>CAZHYX010000135.1:3413-8283 GCA_964536675.1 uncultured Flavobacteriaceae bacterium | reverse complement strand
CAAATCCTTTGGAAATTCAAAGAAAAGGCAATCTTTTCGGATAAAATCATTAAAAATATCTAGATATTCTTTTTAATTTTACACTTCAAATTCCACCTTTTCTTAGGATTCTGTAAATTAAATCTTAGGTTGAACTCAGGTTATTAACGAAATAAAAATTACGAAATCAAAGAGAGAAATTTGTGTATTACTGGCTTTTTCAATCATAATTTATTTAGATGCGTTTGCTTTGAAAAGAATGAAGTTGTAGTATTTACTCTTAATAAAATCTTAACTAATGGTTAAACTTTTGCTAAAAAAGTTGAACTGCTTTATGTAGAGTTAAATAGTTCTTATCTTTAGGTCAAAATTAAAAAACTCATGTTAGTTATACTAAATTATTACGACTATACATATCATTATTAATTTGTTTATTTAATTTTTTTATATTACAGAATATGCATCTAAAAATTAAAAGTGCTCTGCTTTTATTGTTTTTGAGTGCAACTTTTTTTGCTCAAGAATACTCTGGTAAAGGTGAAGACATCAATAAAATATTAACCAATATTGATAATTTTTCTAAGGCTTATGTAAATGCCGAATATGATGAACTAACTTCGCTTTATAGTAAAGATGGTAAAATTTTTCCTGCGGGTGCAGATATTATTGAAGGGCATAAGGCGATTAAAAAACGATGGATTTTACCAAAAGGAAGTAAAATATTATCTCATAAAGTTACTCCCCAAGAGATAAAAATAATTGATGATTATGCCTATGATTATGGTTATTATGAAGGTAGTTCAAGTAATAAGAAAGGTACTGTTTTTACCTTTAAAGGAAAATATGTGATTGTTTGGAAAAAAATGGATGATGATTGGAGAATTTACTTAGATATTTGGAATAAAATAGATGAGAAATAGGTTCTAAGTTGGTAGTCTCCAATTCTTACATTACAGTAGAAAAAAATAAAAACGCTTCTAATCCTTATTCTCGCAAGCTAATAGTGTATTTTTTAATAACATAGCTATAGTCATCGGTCCAACGCCTCCTGGTACGGGAGTTATATAACTAGCTTTTTCACTAACACTTTCAAAATCTACATCACCAGCCAAACGGTAACCTTTAAGTTTAGATGTATCTTCAACTCTGGTAATACCAACATCAATAATTACCACACCATCTTTTACCATATCACCGGTTAAAAATTCAGGAATACCCAATGCAGCTACTATCATATCGGCTTGCAAGGTAATTTCCTTTAAATTTTTTGTACGACTATGCGTTAAAGTAACGGTAGCATTTCCATAACGTCTTTTTTGGGCTAATAAAATACTCATAGGTTCACCCACAATATGACTTCTACCTATAACAACTACATGTTTTCCGCTGGTTTCAACTTTATAACGTTCTAGTAATTCTAAAATTCCATAAGGAGTAGCCGATAAAAAAGTAGGTAAATTCAATGCCATTTTACCAACATTCATAGGATGGAATCCGTCAACATCTTTATCAGGATGTACAGCCATTA
Organism: uncultured Flavobacteriaceae bacterium; assembly: GCA_964536675.1. Classification (GTDB taxonomy): domain Bacteria; phylum Bacteroidota; class Bacteroidia; order Flavobacteriales; family Flavobacteriaceae; genus Aureibaculum. The sequence goes on along the minus strand of CAZHYX010000135.1, from coordinate 6,776 downwards.
TTATTTTTTGATCATCAATATGTTTTGGTAAGGGTAATTGAATAATAAAACCATCAATATCATCATTGGTATTGAGCTTTTCAATTTCATTAAGCAACGTTTCCTCAGAAGTAGCGGCATCTAATTTTACCAAAGTTGATTTAAAGCCAACGCGTTCACATGATTTCACTTTACTATTTACATAGGTCATACTCGCTCCATCACTACCTACCAAAACTGCTGCAAGATGAGGTGTTTTTTTACCTTCAGCTTTACGCTTTGATACAGCCTCTGTTATTTCATCTTTTATTTGATTAGAGGTTGTTTTTCCGTCGAGTAGAATCATTGTTGGTTGTTTAATCGTTTATTTGTTTAAATAGGTTTCGACTTTAGTTTATCTTGAGCGAAGTCGAAAGGCTCAACCTGACATATAGATTAGAATCTAAAATATAACAACTAAAGAATAAAATTTAGTAGTTTCTTTTTATAATTTTTCCCTTTTGGGAAATGTCCAAAGGACAAAGGGGGTTATTTCATTCCTTTCATCATTTGCATCATACGTTTACCGCCACCACCTTGCATCATTTTCATCATTTTACTCATCTGATCGAATTGTTTCATTAATTGATTTACTTCTTGAACCGAAGTGCCTGAACCTTTAGCAATCCGTTTTTTTCTACTAGCATTAATAATTATCGGTTTACTTCTTTCTGAAGGTGTCATAGAATGAATAATAGACTCAATCCCTTTAAACGCATCATCATCAATATCAACATCTTTCATTGCTTTACCAACTCCGGGAATCATACCTACTAAATCTTTCATATTTCCCATTTTTTTGATTTGTTGAATCTGTTTTAAGAAATCATCAAATCCAAATTGATTTTTTGCAATTTTCTTTTGAATTTTTCTGGCTTCTTCTTCATCGTATTGTTCCTGAGCACGTTCAACCAAAGAAACGACGTCACCCATTCCTAAAATTCGCTCAGCCATACGATCAGGATGGAAAACATCAATAGCTTCCATCTTTTCGCCCGTACCTATAAATTTAATTGGTTTGTCTACGACAGATTTTATTGAGAGTGCAGCTCCACCACGAGTATCACCATCTAATTTTGTTAAAACAACACCTTCAAAATTCAAAATATCATTAAATGCTTTTGCAGTGTTTACAGCATCTTGACCTGTCATAGAATCAACTACAAATAAGGTCTCTTGAGGCTGAACAGCTTTATGTATGTTAGAAATTTCGGTCATCATTACTTCATCAACAGCCAAACGACCCGCGGTATCTATAATTACTACATTTTTACCCTCATGTTTAAGCGCATTTTTGGCAATTTCAACAGGGTTCTTATTTTCTAGCTCAGCATATACTTCAACGCCAATTTGTTCACCAACAATCTGTAATTGATTTATAGCAGCCGGACGATACACATCACAACCTACAAGTAATACTTGTTTTGATTTTTTAGTTTTTAAAAAGTTTGCCAGTTTACCTGAAAAGGTAGTCTTACCAGAACCTTGCAAACCTGACATTAAAATAATAGTTGGCGAGCCTCCTAAATTAATACCTATGGTTTCACCACCCATCAATTCGGTTAACTCATCTTTAACAATCTTAACTAGTAGTTGTCCGGGATTCAACGTTGTTAATACGTTTTGACCAAGAGCTTTTTCTTTAATACGATTGGTAAATTCTTTGGCAATTTTAAAGTTGACATCGGCGTCTAATAAAGCCCTACGGACTTCTTTTAGTGTTTCTGCAACATTTATTTCGGTAATTTTTCCATGTCCTTTTAATACATGAAAAGCTTTGTCTAGTTTATCACTTAAATTATTAAACATGTGCTTACATCATTTTTGTAAGATGCAAAGGTACTAATAATAGAAAAATATTTATAGAAAAATCATTGCTCTTTTTTTCTTCTTTTCCATGCGCTCCAAGCGCCTGTAGACCATAAAGCCCAAACAATAAGCACAGGTTGAAAAAAGAGACGTATCAATCTGGCTTTATCAGAATCTAATGCACCAAAAGCATCTGTACTATTTAGATATTGAGAAATATTTCCAGGGAAGATCAAGATAAAAAATAGTGCTAATGCTAAACCTACTTTTACTCTTTTTTTACTCCAAAAAAGCATTGATAAGCCTAGAATAATTTCTACAAACCCTGATAAGATTACAACTAAATCTTTACCTAAAGGCACCCAATCAGGTACTTGTGCTTGAAATTCCATTCTATTGAAAGTAAGATGACTAATACCGGCATATAATATAAAACAACCCAACAAAATTCTAAAGATATTTTGAATGAGTGTTGTTTTAATTTGATTTACCATGTTGTTGTGTTTTAGTTGCTTATGATGTAAATGTAAGATTTTAATTTAAAAACAAATTACATTAAAAACGTACTTCGGACAAGTTAATTTAATTCTTGTTCTTTATCTTTTAAAAGATCATTGCTATTATTAGCCGATTAAGATTGGTTAAAATACTCATATATACTGATTGACAGAAATTTTACCTCAAAAATAGGTGTAAGTCTGTATAGTTAAAGTGAAAGCGAAAATAGTATTTTATAATGGGTAAATCAAATTGGTGAGTTAAAGGTTCTTTTACAAATCTTCTGAAAAATGACCTCAATGCTTTTCTTTACTGAATTTTTTCTGATTGTAAACTGCAGATTGATTTTTTGGTATTGACAAACTTTTCCAGTCATTATTTTTAATGAGTGTTCCTATAAAGACTATTTGTCCAATATGATAAGCATAATGTGCCAATTGTCGATTGATGGCATCTACAACAGTTTGACCTTGATTTCTAATATAAATGATGTTATCTAGGTCCTCTGAGTTGAGTGGTGTAATGGCATCAAATAAACATTGCCATCCTTTTTCCCAATCGAGTATCATTTCCTCTTTTGTATTATAAGAATCTTTAAATTCTGAATCTCTGTGTCGCCATTCTTTTTCACCATCTTCAGTTAAAAAGTTGGTCCAACGCGATAACATATTCCCAACAATATGCTTTACAACAATCGCTAAGTTATTACTATACTCATTATGTTTTAAATGAATTTCATCAGCATTCAATTGTTCAAATGTTTTATCACCTAAACCTTTGTAATAGATAAATTGTTTGATAACTCCTTCTAAATAAGATGTATACATATGTTTTATAATTAAAGAGGTTGTCTAAAAGGTATTGTTAAACTTGAATGTCATCTTGAGCGCAGTCGAAAGGTTATTATTTATATAAATTTATGTTTATTGTCTTTAGTTTTCACCGAGTTAAACCGAAGAACTCGAACGGGCAACATTTTTATTATTCTGATTTTACAAATTTGATTGAACTGGTATTTACGCAATAACGTTTACCTGT
>CAZHYX010000135.1:0-3372 GCA_964536675.1 uncultured Flavobacteriaceae bacterium | reverse complement strand
GTCACATTTTGTACAAGTAATTTCGGTTCTAATCATACCCAAGGTATTATCTTTTGTAAAATCTATGGTACCGGGAATAGCATCGTCAAAAGAAGGCCATCCACAATGTGATTCATATTTACTGCCTGATTCAAATAATTGCGCATCACAAGCCCTACAAACATAAGTGCCTTTTTCAAAATGTTTGGTATAACCATCATCACTAGGTCTATCAGTTCCTTTTTGACGTAGCACATAAAATTCTTGATCAGTAAGTTTTGCTTGCCATTCAGCTTCAGTTTTTACTATTTTGTTAGTTTTTTTGGTCATTTTCTTTTTTTCGGAATTGTTTTTTTGCGCTGTACTATTACAACTTATCAGTATAATTGTTACTAAAAAAAATACAATTTTCTTCATTATATTACTCTTTTATAAAATCAATAATTCTATCAATTACTTTTTTATCTCTTAAAATCCTTCTATGACCTAGTCCGTTAGTAACTAAAAGCTCACCATTTACTAGGTTTTGACGTATTTTATAAGCATTGCTTACATCAACATCTTTATCTTGGGTGTCGTGTATAATCAAAGTTGGAATAGTTGTTTTTTTTGAAGTTTCACAAGGAGAAACTGATTCAATACTTTTTTTAAATATTGTACTAAGATGTTTCTTTATTTTATTGGCTACAGATTTTTTTAATTGTAATTTTTTCGTAAAATTATCTATAACATCATTGATTGAGCAATCAATACCAATGACAATTGATTTGTTTGTAAACGGATTTTCTGCTAAAACCGCCATTGAAGTAATACCTCCAAAAGAATGGCCAATAACGGCTTCAAACGGGCCGAATATTTCATTGATATAATTGATAGAAGCGACATATTCAGAAAAATTGGTTGTTTTACTTTTTGACAAACCATGTGCAGGAGCATCAAAACTGATAGTCATCATTCGGTTTTCCAGTATTTTATCGGCAATTTGATAAAGTTGAGTACCTCTACCTGCCCATCCATGTACTAATAATACTTTTTGTTTAGAATACCCATATTCATAAACCATGATGTCTTTTTTAATAGAAGGAACGGTAATCATTTGCTTTTTGGCACTCTCTCGCATCATTTTTTCTCTTTCGGGCGTTTTAAACTTTTGAGGTGTTTTAAATAATTTTAATGCAAACTTTGTAGCTAAAGATGAAGAAAAAAATTGTAATATTTTTCCTGTGCGAATAATATGTGTTGGTATTATAAGAAGGTCTTTTTTTAGTTTAGAAATTGTCTTATCTTTCATAGAGACGAATTTAAACAAAATTTGTATATTTACTTTGAATAATATTAATAAATAAGACATGAAAAAAATAATTTCTTTAGTGATAATTTTTGCATTTATAACGAGTTGTAAAACAGTACCAATAACAGGTAGAAAACAATTTAGTTTAGTTAGTGATGCACAAATATTACCGATGGCATTTCAACAGTACGAAGGTTTTTTAAGAGAAAATAAAATTTCAACTAATGTAGAAATGACCAATCAAATCAAATCTGTTGGGAAAAGAATATCAGGTGCTGTAGACAGATATATGCGTGCCAATGGAATGGCTGATAAAGCAGATGCGTATCGTTGGGAGTTTAATTTAATAGAGGATGAAATTATAAATGCTTGGGCAATGCCGGGAGGGAAGACCGTTTTTTATACTGGTATTATGCCAATTGCAAAAAATGTTGATGGCGTTGCAGCTATTATGGGACATGAAGTAGCACATGCTTTTGCACGGCATGGTGCTGAGCGTATGTCTACAGGAATGTTAGCGCAGGCAGGTGGTTTGGCGGTTGCATTAGCATCAGGAAATAAAGACCCTAGAAAGCAACAAATGTGGATGACGGCTTATGGTGTAGGTTCTCAATTAGGGCAGCTTAAGTTTAGTAGAGTTCATGAAACGGAAGCTGATAAGTTAGGTGTAGTTTTTATGATTATGGCTGGTTATAATCCTGAAGAATCTGTTAATGTTTGGATTAGAATGGGTCAAAGAGCTGGTGCCGGTCAAGCACCACCTGAAATTTTAAGTACACACCCATCAAATCAGACAAGAATTAAAGAATTAAGAGATTGGATACCCCAAGCCAAAGTACTGGCAAAAAAATTAAATGCCCAAACACTTACAAATAATTAGTTTCAAAAATAAATAGTAAATTGTGAGTTGTTCTTGAAAGAGAACGGCTTTTTTTTTGAAAATCTCCTCAATATTTATATTGAGGTTTCAAACTAAAATAGACTGTGCTGAGCATAGTTGAAGTGTCATTTTCGCGGATGAGGAAATCTAAACAACTAACCCGGAAAATAATAACTACATTTTTCTTGATAGATAAATGAGTGGAAATTATTTTTGAAACCTATTTTTTATGTTACAAAAAGGAGATAAAAAATTAATCAATGCTTGGGCATTTTATGATTGGGCAAATTCTGTATACTCATTGGCAATTTCTACTGCAATTTTTCCTTTATACTATGGTGAAATTACCAAAGGTAAGGTTGTAACTTTTTTAGGAACAAAATGGGAACACCCAGATGCATTATACAGTTATGCTTTATCATTTTCTTTTTTAATTGTAGCAATAATATCACCTATACTTTCAGGTATAGCTGATTATACAGGTAATAAACTAAAATTCTTAAAAGTTTTTTGTCTTATTGGCTCATTATCTGTTATGGGCTTGTATTTTTTCGATTCATATCAAACAACATGGCTTGGTATAATCTTAATTATATTTGCAAGTATCGGTTTTTGGGGAAGTTTGGTTTTTTATAATGCATATTTACCTGAGGTTGCACATCCTGAGCAGCAAGATGCCGTAAGCGCTAAAGGTTTTATTTATGGATATACAGGTTCAGTAATTTTATTAATAATAAATTTAGTAATGATAATGAAACCTGATTTGTTAGGTATTTCATCAGGCATGGCTTCTAGAATATCATTTGTTATGATTGGGCTTTGGTGGATAGGTTTTGCGCAGATTACTTTTAGAAGGTTGCCCAATAATGTATTTCAAAAAAAACCAAAGGATGATTATATATGGCGAGGGTTGAAAGAACTAAAAATTGTAGCAAAAGATTTGGTAAATTATCCACAATTACGAACATTTTTAATTTCATTCTTTTTATTAAGTGTTGGTGTACAAACCATTATTTTAATGGCGGCTATTTTTGGTTCTAATGAGTTAGAACTGCCAACTACAAATTTGATTATAACTATTTTGTTAATACAAGTAGTAGCTATTGTTGGTGCAGCAGTATTTTCTAGAATTTCAAAGAGAATTGGGAATATTAAAGCGTTAAAAATAACAATAATTTTATGGACATTGGTTTGTTTTGTATCCTTTTTCTTAGATAAAAAT
>CAZHYX010000134.1:0-8319 GCA_964536675.1 uncultured Flavobacteriaceae bacterium | reverse complement strand
CACTTATTTTAATTGCCTTTTCTATAGTTTTATATGCTGTGTTATACTTTTCTTGTTGTGCATACCCTTCTGCTAAACCAAATAAAGTTTCCTTCTGTACATTTAAATTATCTTCATCATTATAATTTATCAATATATTGTTTAAATAGTTAATCGCTTTTTTTGGTTCATTCTTTTTAAGGTATAGCTTCCCTAATTCTAATGCCGCAATAGCTGTTTCATAGCCATAATCTTTATTCTCACTTAAAACAAATCCTTCTTTTAAAAAATCTTCAGCTTCAGATAAGTTCTTTTGTTCTAACCTAATAAGTCCCAGATAAGTACTTATTTTTGCAATTGAGCTACCTTCATTTATTCCTTTAAAATATTTGTACATTCTTAGAAGTAAACTGTCTGCTTTTTTTAAATTTCCTTTATGATAATAAAGAGAGCCTAAGTGCAAGTTGGTAGTATTTAGATAAAAAGTAACATCTATTGGTAGTTTTCTAAACTCATCGTTAGACTTAAGAAAATATTGCTCTGATTTATCATAGTCTTTTAGTTCTTCAAAAATTGTTCCTAAACTTTGATATGTTGCAGCAATTATATCTGGTCTTTGTGGGCTAACAACATGAATAGAATCAGCCTTTAGAAAATACTTAACAGCTCTCTTTAAATCATTTTGTCTTAGATAAATATTTCCAAAGGCTGTATAAGTATCTGTAATAATTGGTAAATCAGTTAATCCTTTAGCTTCAGTAAGGCATTGTTCACAAGCTTCTAATGCATCGTCAATCTGTCCTAAAAAATAATAAATACGGCATAATCCATTTTGAGCAAGAGCAATTCCTTTTTTGTACTTATATTTTTCTGATAGCTTTGAAGATTTATCAAAATAAAAAATAGCAGAATCAAATTTTTGAATTCTTCTAAAATAGAACGCTTTAAAATACTCTGCTTCAGAAATTCCGATTTTATAATTTCTTTCAAGGCTAAATTCTTTTATTTTATAACTATAATATAATGAGCTGTCAGGATTAGGATTAATATGTTTTGCAAATCCTTTTTTTAAACCTAAATAAATCACAGAGTCATTTGTAGAAAGGTTTTTATTAATATTTGTTTTTTTTTGACTTTGCCCAAAAGAAACAAAACTTAAAAAAAATAAAAAGCAGGTTATAAAATACTTCATAACTATTTGGTCAATGTTCATGCAATAAATTTAAGCAATTATAAATAAATCTGTCGCAAACCATTATAAATTATGTAACATTTTATGTTACATAAACATTTTATAAAAGTCTATACTTTAATAAATTCTATACTGAATTTATCATCGTTTTATTATCATATTAACCATTCTACCTAAGAAAAAGATAGGAGTAAAAAATGGAGGAGAAAATCCTTAATCATTTTTAGGTGCTTTTTAAACAAAAATTTATAAAAAACCACCTAAATTATAAAAAGGGGAAATTCCCCTTTTTATAAAATAAAATTTAACTTAACGTAAAGTTGTTTTTAATTTTCCTTTTTCATAGCAGTTTACAACTCTACTGTTTTGTTAACTCTAAAACTTTTTCATAACAATTTTTAATGTCTTTTTCAATAACGGTTCAAATATCTATAAATAAATAAGTCTATGAAACCCTTTTTGTATAATTGGTATAAAATTGTGTGTAAATTCCATTTCTCCTTTTTGAAGCTCCAATAATTGCTGATTATAAATAGTTATTTACTATTTATACGTAATTTAGCACTAAGCATACATCATTTATTAATAAACTAAATGTATGCTTTATTTTTGTTAAATAATGGATACACTATTAAAAGCAGTAATTATAGATGATGAACCAAAAGCCATTCAAGGCCTGTCTTGGGAATTATCAAACTTTAGTAATGAGATAGAAGTTATTGCTACTTTTACTGAGCCTGAAAAAGCATTACATTATATAAAAAATACAGATTTTGACTGCCTATTTCTAGATGTTGAAATGCCTACAATGGATGGGTTTCAATTTTTGGAGAAATTAGAGAAAAAAGACTTTGCTATAGTCATTACTACTGCTTACAATGAATACGCAATAAAAGCATTAAAAAAAGAAGCTATTGATTATCTATTAAAGCCTATAGATACTGATGATCTAAAAGAAACAATTGCAAAAATAAAAAGGTACAACTCTCGTATAGTTAGCTCTGATAAATTTGAGCGAATCTTATTAAATTTTAATAATAAATTAAACAATAAAAGGATAACAATTAATACAGATGGTAAATTGGTTTTTCTAGAACCAAATGACATATTATATGTTGAATCAGATGGAAACTACTCCACATTATACTTATTAGAAAATAAAAAAATTGTACTTACAAAAAAATTAAAAGAAGTTAGTGAACTTTTACCAAGTGATTACTTTTTTAGAATACACAACTCTTACATTATTAATTTAAATAAAATTAAGGAGTTTATAAAAACAGATGGTTATGTAGTTTTAGAAAACAATAAAAAAATTCCTGTTTCGAGACAACGAAAATCAGATTTTTTAGGCAAATTATAAATCATAATGCTCTATTTATGAATAAATATATACTTATTTTTCTCTTTTCTTTAATTTTATTTGGAAATATATCTGCCCAAAAGAAAAAAGTTGATGTTCAAAAAAGAGCTGATAGTATTTTAAGTATTAAACCTAAAACATATAAAGAAATAAATGCGATTCTACGTGTTTTTAGAAAAGATACAACTCAATTACAACTTCTTGTCAATATTTTTAATGACAATAATTATCTTGTAGGAAAATCATATGCTTTAAATTTACTTGGAACGAAATACAGAAATTATTCTAACTATAAAAAAGCAATAAAGATTCATAAAAAAGCATTGGAAACAGCAATTAAAGCAAATAATATTGAGTTTAGAGTATTTAGCCTTAATATGTTAGGGGTTGATTATAGAAAAATGGATGCAAATAGAACTGCATTAGACTATAATCAAGAAGCATTAGCGCTTGCCGAAACTGTTGAGAATCCAAATTTAGGCTTACGTCGAAGTATTGCTGTTTCGCATAATAGTATGGGAAATATTTACCTCTTACTAAAACAATATAATTTAGCCATAAATCAATTTCATCAATCTCTAAAAATTGAAGAAAGCATTCACAATAAATTAGGTATAGCAATTAACAATCAGAATATTGGTTATGCAAAAGAGGCGCTAGGTGAGTTAGATGATGCCTTGGTTTATTATAAGAATTCATTAGATGTTAATACAAAAATAAATAACCGTTTCGGTAAGGTTATTTGTAATAATAGTATTGCTCGAATTTATATTAGGCAAAATAATCCTAAAAAGGCACTACAGCTAATTAAAATTAATTTACCCGAAGCTATTAAATTAGGAAATAAGGATTATCTAGCTACTGAATATATTAATTTAGGCTGGGCGCAAACAAAATTATATCAGTATATAAATGCAGAAAAAAACCTGCTAAAAGGTTTAGAAATAGCAAAAAAATACAACCTTTCATCTACAATATCTGAAGCTTATAGTCATTTATCTGAGTTAGCTCAACAAAAAAATGATTTTGAAAATAGCCTAGCCTATTATAAATTAGCTGAAGAATTTGATAAAAAGCTTTCTAATGAGCGTACTATTCAATATGTAAACGATTTAATTATTAAATATGATAGTGAGAAAAAAAATAATCAAATAGAAGTATTAGCTAAGCAAAGTGAAATTGCCAAAATTAATTATTCAAAAAACAGAAAACTTTGGTTTATTGGGTTAACATCCCTAGTTCTTTTAGGCTTTGTTTTATATTTTTTATATAGGCATCGTTATTTAAAAAATGAAAAACAAATTTTAACCTTAGAACAAGATCTGTTGAGTATTCAAATGAATCCTCATTTTATTTTTAATGCCTTAAACTCTATAAAGCTCTACATTATAAATAATGAACAAAAAAATGCGGTACATTATTTAAATAAATTCTCAAAATTGATTCGAAAAATTTTAGATGCATCCTCAGTAAAAGAAACCAGCTTAGCAGAGGAATTAGAAACTATGGATTTATACTTGGGCATTGAAAATATTAGATTTTCTAATCAAATCAAATATGAAACAAACATAGACCAGTCAGTTGATTTAGAGAAAATTAAAGTCCCTCCTTTGGTATTACAACCATTTTTAGAAAATGCTATTTGGCATGGCCTCTCATCAAAAAAAGGCTTGAAAAAAATCATTATTTCTGTTAGTCAACCTAATAAAGAGTTTGTTCAAATAAGTATTGAAGATAACGGAATTGGCAGAGTAAAAGCAACAAAAATAAAAGAAAAAAAGGTAATTCATAGAAAATCTATTGGTATAGATTTAACCAAAGAAAGACTTAATAATTTTGTAAAGAGTTTCCAAAATTCATTTTCACTAACTTTTGATGATTTAGCTGATAACAATAAGAATCCGTTAGGTACTAAACTAACACTTCAAATTCCACTATTCTGATTACAAGCCTCCTAAAAATCTAATAACCATAATTTACAATAACAATCTATTATCAAAAGGAAAATCATAAAGGTTCACAATCTTAATTTTCTTAAAATCTTTATGATGCGGATTTATTAAATAGTTAAAATCGCCCTTAACAGCTGCCGAAGGTACTTTTAATAGACATGATTTTTTAAAATGTATAAAATCATCTCCAATTTTTTGAGTTTTGTAAGTATGCGGAAAAATATTCCAATTCTCAAAGAGGTTTTTTTCATCTAAAACCTGAATAGTAACCACTTTCGGAATATTAATTTCTAACATTACAAAATCTTTTGGCAGAACTGCTAGACTTAAATGCACAGAAACTTCCGCCATAGCCAACGCTCTACTATCCGCACAATAAATAATTTCTGTTCCTTTTGAATTCCAACGATTTCCTGATTTTGAAGCACCAATACCCGATAATTCAGAAGCATATTTTTTCCGCGAAAGTCTAAAAACTAACATTATACCCTATTTGATAAATTAAAATAGAAATAGCATTATACAAAAACACCTTTATCGATACTGTTTAATTCTTCCATAACCATTTCTTTACCGTAAGAGTTTTTTAATAACTCTAAAGGTTTCATAGAACCTAATGCGATAGAAGTTGTATTTAACCAAGAATAGAAATCTTTAGTGGTATCAAAAACTGTATTACCAAAATTAGTAACCTCTGCTAGTTCTATAATTTTTTCAGAATGGATAGGTTTAAAAACAAACTTTTTTTCATTTTTATAACGCTGTAAAGATTTTGTAGAAATATTTAAAAAATCTGCCCATTCAATATCTGTAAAAGGAGAATTGTTTTTTATCTTATTAAAAAAAGAAAAAGAAATACCTTTTCTAATGGAATGAACAATCAACATTTTATTGCTTAAAAAATCATTGTAATTTATACTTTTTTTTGCAGGATTGATTTTATAAACAGTAGATACTTCTTTAACTAAGGAAGCTACCTCTTTATCAAAATCAGTATCATATTTTTTTTGAGAATTCATAAAAAAGACATTTGACCTCAAATATACGACATTTTTCTTGTTCATACAAATAATCAACTACAATTCAAACTTTAATTGTTCTAACAGCAACCGAAATGACTTTCTATGATGCTCTGTTACACCAAACTCCCTAATAGCATTTCTATGTTGTTTTGTAGGATAGCCTTTATTTTGTTTCCAATTATAGACAGAAAAATCACAATGTATTTTTTCCATATAAGCGTCGCGATAAGTTTTAGCCAAAATTGAAGCTGCAGCAATACTCATAAATTTACTATCTCCTTTTACTATCGTTTGATGTGGAACGTCTTTATAATTATGGAATTTATTACCATCAACAATGATAAACTCAGGCTTTACTTTTAATTGTGCAATTGATTGATGCATCGCCAAAATAGAACTCTGCAATATATTTATTTTATCAATCTCATCTTGCCAAACAAACGAAACTGAAAATGATAATGATTGTTCTTCAATATAAGGTTTTAAAGATAACCGTTGTTTTTCTGTCAATTTTTTTGAATCATCTAATAGCTGATGTTTAAAGCCTTGAGGTAATATTACCGCAGCAGCCACTACAGGACCCGCAAGACATCCTCTACCAGCTTCATCTGTACCAGCTTCTAACTCAAACCCTGAAAAGTTGTGTTGTAACATCGCTCAAAAATACTAAAACTATACAAACTTAATAGGTGAAGTTAATGATGGGTAATAGAATGTTTTGGTCTTTCGCCCTTTCATTTATAACAAAACTTTAGCAAATTTTTTTGAATCAAAAAGTTTACCTTAGCCCTCAATTTAATATCAATGTTAAAAAAGTTTAGCTTCATATTTTTTTTGCTTTGTATAATGGTATCCCAAGCTCAGGTTATACCTAAAAAGCCTATAAAAAATTTAAGAAATATTGATAATTTTCAAGACCAAGAATCTGATTCTACAGTTTTTAATAAAGAACAAAAAATAACATTAAGTGGTAAAACCCATTTTACAGATTATAAAATCATTTCTCATAAAAAAGACACAACTTATATAGATACTACTTTAACAATTTATAAGGATTACAAATTTAACTTTATCCAAAAAGATGATTTTGAATTATTGCCCTTCCACAATCAAGGACAAACCTTTAATCAATTAGGTTATGATTTTTCCGAAGTTTCTCTACTCCCTAAAATGGGAGCAAGAGCCAAACACTTTAATTTTTATGAGGTTGAAGATATTAAATATTATCAAGTAGCAACACCGACAACCATACTGTTTTATAGAGGTGGTCTCGAACAAGGGCAGGTTTTAGATGCGTTATTTACTTTTAATACTTCAAAAAGACACAACGCTTCTCTTTCATATAAAGGTCTACGCTCATTGGGTAAATACAGAAACGCATTAAGTAGTCATGGTAATATGAGGTTTACCTATAGTTATATAACTAAAAATAATGCCTATACATTGAGAAGTCATATCGTTGCTCAAGATTTGACAAATAATGAAAATGGTGGATTAACATCGCAATCTATCATAAATTTTGAAAGTAATGATCGCAATTTTACCGATAGAGGGAGGCTTGAAACTAACTTTAATAATACTTCTAATATTTTAAGAGGAAATCGCTATTATATTGAACATGACTATAAAATTTGGCAAAAAAAGGATACTTTAAATTTTACCAAAAGCTATCTTAAAGTAGGGCATATTTTGAATTATGAGCGTAAACACTATGATTTTAGACAAAATACTGCAAATACTGACATACTTGGCAATACATTCGCAACTTCTATTAATGATAAATTAACTTATATTACATTTGATAATCAAGCCTTTTTAGCCTTAAAATCTCCTATAGTTTTAGGAGAGCTTATTTTTAAAGCCAACTATTTTGACTATAATTATGGCTATCAAAGCACTACTGTAATTGATAGTCAAATCATTCCATCTAACCTTAATGGAAATACAATTTCAGTTGGTGGAGAATGGAAAACAAATTTTAAAAAATTCAACATAAATGCCGAAGCTGCAACATTAGTAACAGGAGACTTTAATGGAAATTATTTAAAAACCTCCGTGGTATTTAAACAAGACAGTTTATTAACCTTTAAAGCCACTTTTTTAACCAATAGTAAATCGCCAAACCTTAATTTTTTGTTGAATCAGAGTGATTATGTGAACTATAATTGGTTTGAAAATTTAAAGAATGAACGTACCAGAAGTTTATTATTTGACCTTACTTCAGAGAAGCTTTTAAATGCTTCCGTTCAAATTACTCAAATAGATAATTATACTTATTTTAGTGATACGCTTACCACACCACAGCCGTTCCCTATCCAAGCTAATAAAACCATTAACTATTTAAAAGTTAAGGTCTCAAAAGAATTTAGGCTAGGTAAATTCGCCCTAAACAATACCATAATGTATCAAAAAGTAGCACAAGGTGAATCTGCTTTTAGAGTCCCAGAATTTGTAACCAGAAATACTTTCTATTTTTCTGACCACTTGTTTAAAAGAGATCCTGTATATATACAAACGGGCATTACATTTAAGTATTTTAGTGAATATTTTGCTAATAGTTACAATCCGCTATTATCTGAATTTAACATTCAAAACAATCAAAAAATAGGTGGTTATCCCATATTCGATTTTTTTATAAATGCACAGATACAGCGGACAAGAATTTACCTAAAAGCTGAACATTTTAATTCATCTTTTACAAATTCACCTAATTATTATACAGCACCCAATTATCCATATCGTGATTTTGTGATTCGGTTTGGTTTGGTTTGGAATTTCTTTTTGTAAGACGTTAAAACAATTACACCTCAC
>CAZHYX010000133.1:5658-8352 GCA_964536675.1 uncultured Flavobacteriaceae bacterium | reverse complement strand
TTAACTAGTATATATTAAATTACTTTTACATTTACTGCGTTTAATCCTTTTTTACCTTCCTGTAAATCAAATTCAACTTCATCGCCTTCGCGAATTTCGTCAACTAATCCAGAAATGTGTACAAAATGTTCTTTGTTTGAACCTTCTTCAGAAATGAAACCAAATCCTTTGGCATCATTGAAGAACTTTACTGTTCCTTTATTCATTTTTAAAATTTATAATTAATACTGATTGAATCACAAAGATGATGCCAAACTGATAAAATATATATTGTTAAAAACCTGAGTTCGACCTAATATTTGTTTACAGTTTGAATAAAAATTCATCAAATCCTTTAGAAATCCAAAGAAAAGGCAATCTTTTTGGGTAAAATTATTAAAATATCTAGATATTCCTCATAATTTTACACTTCAAATCTCACCTCTTCTTAGGATTCTGTAAATTAAATCTTAGGTCGAACTCAGGTTAAAAGGAAAACTCCTTCCCTTGTTTAAGGGAAGGTGGTCACGCCTTAGCGTGAGCGGAAGGGTTAAAATTATGAAAATATTTGTGTTTTAACCTCCCCGTCTTCCAATTTCATTGGAATCTACCCCTCCTTGAAAAAAGGAGGGGATCCAGAATGTAGAAATAATAGTAACAAGTTTTCATCTTGATACTTCAGGCTTGTCAGGTTTATTACTTGTTTAATTACTCCCAGTAACTTTAATATTATCAATATGATATCTGGTTTCAGTTCTTCCAGCAGCACCAAGATATTGAAAAGCGATATGTACATTTCCGCTTAAACAGGAAATATTAATGGTTGAGGTTACAAAATTCCCAAAACTATTACCTCCAATAGGAATATTAGCATCTAGATGTGTCCATTCAGTTGTTAGCGGGTCACCTGTATAGTTATTTGTGATAAAAATGGTTAATGCCTGCCCTGTTTCAAAGTTAGTAGAAATATCAAAACTTAAGGCTTCTTCATTTGTATTATCTAAATTGATTGCAGGAGTAACCAACCAAGCTTCCAACGGGTTTTCTCTAGTGCCAAAAGCAGAAATTTTCATATACGTATCTTCGGCAAATGAACTATCTTCATAACGTTCACTTCCACCGGAAACATTAACGTTTGTCCACCCAAGAGCATCTAAATCACTTTCATTATTAATTGATTGAAAACCTTCATTAAAAATGCTAACTGTAGTATCTGTTAATCCAGTACATTCTAAAACAACTGGATCACAACGTTCTGTATTGTCAAAATTCACATTAGAAGTGCTATTTATAATTAATACATTAAAATTATCACTAAAATTTCTACTATAAATTCCTTGAATTGATCCTTTACCTTGAGGTATTTGTAGCGATTTAAAATCGGCAAAAGTACTTGTTTGTAACGAAATTGAACCACCATCATCACAACTTTCTAAAGTTCTAAATCCATCAAATTCATCAAAAGGTTCTCCGGCATAACTCTGAGTAACACTATACCTATGTGCTTGTACGTTTTCTAATTGAATAAGTGTATTTTCGTCTTGTTCAGTCAACTCTACAATTGTAGTTATTTTTGGAGATAACTCTACAATTTCAGAGTCTCTGATTATGTAGTCTCTAAATTCGAATTCTTGAATTTGCCCTATATTGTTACCTGATTGTTTACCGATAACAAATACCCCATGAGCTGAACCGACCGCCAATCCGTTCATTTTAATATATACTTTTCTACCTATTTCATAGGTGTTAGAAAGGCTTCTTACATTTACTTGAATATTAAACCCTAACCTTGGGTCAGCAGTATTAGAACTCCCATCAACTTTATTTTGAATGATTAATTCTTTAAAAAAATTCCCAGCTTTATCGCTTGAAATCACATAACCTTCAATATAAAGATCTTGATCTTCATCAAAAACAGCAACACCATCACCATTTGCTAATGCTTGTCCGTATTTAGATATTACATTTTGAAAGGTCATATTAGCAGTAATATTCGAATTGACAACTGTGATATTCGGAAGTTCAAAATCTGCATCTTCAACACATGATGTCACAAAAAAGAATAACATAAAAAGGCTTAAAAAGTTAGTTGATTTCATTCGTTTCATAATTATTTATATTAAAAAGTTAATTCAATGTCTATATAACCCATGAGATAATTTGGTTAAAACCGTATGTGTACATTTACAAAATAAGTTGTACCCCGACCATGCCAATATTTAGGCGAAAAAACAGGAGTATTTAAGGCTTTATCATCTCTTAATTCTCTAAAATTTGCGTTTCTACCTTGTTCAAAACCTCCAGTTCTATATGTTTTATCCAATAAATTATTTACACTTGCAAAAAAGCCAATATAATAGTCCTTAATTTTCCAAGATTTTCCACCTACCAAATTCACAACAATATAATCTTCAAACTTTTCTTGCTGCAATAGCTCTCTAGCTAAGACTTCATCATAATCATTAAAAACATTGCCATCAAAATCTGACGTGAAGTTTGAAGTTCTTGTTAAAGGACTTATGTCTATATAAGTATCATTAAAATAATTTGTTGTTGCACCAAACCACCAAAAGTTAGGATCTCTATATTCAAAACCTATAGAAAAAGCTTTTTGAGGTCCGCTAGCAACTCTATAATTTTTAAGATTTGATTGACCAAAATCTTTAAAACCGTTCTCAAACCCAGCAGATTCAGATTCATCTGAAGGCTCTGTTG
>CAZHYX010000133.1:0-5648 GCA_964536675.1 uncultured Flavobacteriaceae bacterium | reverse complement strand
AAAGTTAAATTAGGATTATTATCATAAGTATATTGACCAATAGAGGCTACTCCTTTCAGTTTTATAGTTGGTATTATTTGATATTCTATACCCAATTCTCCACCAATATGTAGTTTATCAATATCCTGTAAAACTTCCTGCACAAAAGCGGTATTATCACCACCAATACCGTCTGCAAAGAAAAAAGAGATTTCGGTTGCATCTTTAAAAGTGGTATAATAACCAGTTAGTTTTGCTTTTACTTTCGGAGACCGAAAAATATAACTAGCATCAGCTGTAAGAATTTTTTCTTCTGTAATTCCTATATTATTTCTATCACCAACAATATCATGATTTTCTCTAGCGTTAGAGTATGTGTTTCTTAGTGAAGGCGCTCTTGAAAGATAAGCCCCATTGATATCAATTAAATGTTTTCCGTTAATTTTATAGGTTAAACCTGCTTTTGCACCAAAACCTGTAAAGGTTAATTCATCGCCTTTACCTAAAGAATTATCAGGAAAAGAACCGTTTTGAAAAAGTCCTTCTCTTTGATATTTTGTATTGGTTACACTTCCTGAAAGAAAAAAATCTACTTTAGTATATTTAAACTGTGCTTGTGCAAAACCATTAAGAATATTTGCAAATAATATATAATTATATTTAAAGGTTTCACCTTCGCTTACCGTTTTATTAGGATGTAATAAATCATTTTGAGCGGTGTCAGGATTGTTTAATAGGTCATCAGCAAAACTATCAATATCTAAATATTTATCAGCCCCTAAAAGGTCGATAACTTCTGCAAAATTCTCAGATTTTAATGATTGATAATTTATAGATGCGTCAAATAAAACATGATTATTTAGTTCCATATTTAAAATAGAATTAATAGTAATCTGAGTGTCGTCTACCCTGTCTTCATATAAAGCATAAATTGCATTTCCTCCGTTTAAGGTATTACTACTGTTAGCTAAATACAATTCACCCCAATTTATTTGACCATTATTGATAAATTCTTGTTGAGCGCCATAAGCTATTCCAGTATCTTCAGGATTGTTTCTTAAGAAGTAACTGGGTAGTTTTTGATAATATGACGGACTTGGGTTGGCACCACCACCTTCAGGAAAACCATTTATTAAGTCAGTACCATTATAATCTAAGCGACTGTTACCTAATTTCCCGAATTGATATGCAATATTGGTATTTAATTTGGTGTTATTATTCATAGCCCAATAATGATTTAACATTAAAATAGGTTCTTTAATTTCTTTGATACGTGAGTTTCGTTTTTTACCATTTTGATAACCCCAATATTCATTATATTTAATGTCTTTTAAATCGAAAATTTCTTGTGTATTTGGAGATGATTTCCCTCTGCGATTAGTGGCGTAAATTCCTGTAAAATTAAAACTATGACTATCACTTATTTTCTTTTCAACTGAAGCAAAGAATGAGTTTGCGTTGTACGAAGTTGCGTCAAGATAACCTTCATTTCCCCAACGTCTTCCGAAAGAAATAGTATAAGCCCAATTTTTTTTGGTCAACCCAGAGGCATAACTTGCTATTACCCTATTGGTGTAACTTCTGTTTGAAGAAGAAGAGGTGATTCTACCACCTTTTCTGGCTTGAGAGGCTCTAGTATTAATATTGGTAGCACCTAAAATACCTCCAAAGGTATAGCTTGAAGCTGCTAAACCAATTGTTAGTTCTTGATTTCTAAGTACATCATTTAGTCCTCCCCAATTACTCCATTGTGGTCTTCCATTATAGATCTTATTCATTTTAATTCCGTTAATTAAAACATTGGCATTTTCAGAATCTAAACCTCGAACTCTAAAGAATGAAGAACTAAATTCAAAGGCAACAGTTCTTGAGAAGACATCTCTAGAGGAAAACAACAAACCAGAAACATTATCTGCTCCACCTATATCGTCATTTAATTCATCTTCGGTTAATGAAATTAAACTTCCATTGTTTTGAAAAGCGAAATCAACCAATAAATGGATGGTTCCTAAATCAATTTCTTTATTATCATCATTGACATTTATTGGAAAACTTTGTGATTCATAACCATTAAAAGTAATTTGAACTATTTGATTTCCTGTTGGGATTTTCTTAAAAATAAAATTACCTTCAATATCAGTTTGTTGAGTAATGGTTGTACCAGATATTGATACTGAGGCGTAAATTAGTGGGTTTTGAGTCTCGGCATCTAAAACAGTTCCTTTTAAGGAGTATAATAATTGAGCATTAGCTTCAAAAAAGATAAAAATAATAAAGAATAAGGTTAGTGTAATTTTTTTCATGTTAAAGAATTTCTTTGTTTGTTAAATCCCATTGAAAAAAAGTTCCGAGGCTATAAATTGTATTTATTGAGTTTACATTGGTATGGAACTGAATTCCTAAAGAAAATCGACTTCCGGTCTTAAATCTAATCTTACTTTGTAAATGCAAACCGATGGTTCCGCTTCTATCGTGTTTATATTCAGAATAGCTAAATAAGCCAGAAGGCACTATTCCAGTAGTAACTGTACTTCCAAAATACCCTAATCCCCCATAAAGATCAATATATAACCACTTTTTCAGAAATAACTCTCTTCCATAAAGTAGGTCAAATTCATAAAAACTTTCTGTTGATGATTGTAAAATTGCAAATTCACTTCCTATGAATCCAAATAGCTTAAAAATATGCTCGTCTTTTTTAAAACTTATATCCATGCTCCCCGAAAGTCCGCCAGAATGATTATCCAAATAAATACTTAAAGGGCTTATTGAAATACTATAAAATTTAAACCAACTTTTTTCTTCCTGTGAATGACTAATATTAAAACATAGAATTGTAATTGCTATAGGCGTAAATATTTTTTTCATAATTATAATATTTGAGTGATTACATTACAAAACTAGTTGCAATATTTAAGAGGTAAGTTTAAAAAATAGCGTTTAAAACGAATATTATTCTTATATTTCACAAAATAGATTATTTAATATTCAATAATTTGTGAATTATGCAAAATAAATTTATTAAATATTTAAAAGAGAAAACGGTTGGTAATACTTCTTTCGTAGATGAGATTGCTTCTGTTTTAGATATTGGTTATGATGCCGCATATAGAAGGATTAATTTAAAAACAAGCCTAACTCTTGAAGAGGGTGTAAAGCTTGCTAAACACTTTAAAATATCACTAAATAAATTATATGAAGTAGGAAGCCAACATACAATTCTTGCTGAAAGGTCTCCAAAAATAATTAATCGTGAACATTTAGAATTATATTTTACAGAATCGATTAATAATTTGATTCCGTTAACAAAATTAAAAAGCGCTTCTATCATTTATTCTGCTAAGGATATTCCGTTATTTTATACATTGAAAGATTCATTTATTACTCGCTATAAAATTTATGTTTGGTTAAAATTTACCAATAAAGAAATGACCAAAAACAAAATTTCTTTTGATGATTTTATCAAAACAATCCCTTCTTCATTATTAGACAAAGCCTTTGAACTGGGTACAACATATAATTTTATTAATATTACTGAATTTTGGAATGACAACACCATCAATGGTACTATTCAACAAATTATTTATTTTTATGAATCACAGTTATTATCTAAAGAATTGGCTTTAAAAATTTGTGATGATTTGGAAGAAATTGTACATCATGTTGAAAAACAAACCATCCAGCAGAGTATAATAAATTCAAAAAATAATGCTTCGTACAATTTATATAAAAGCGATTTATTGACTATGAGTAATATTATAATGGTAAAAACAACTTATAAAAAAGCTTTTTTTGTTCCTTATACTGTATTAGAATACTTAAAAATTGAACATCAAGACACCTGTAATATAATGGAAGATTTTTTTGAAAGACAAATGACCAATTCAAAGTTATTAGTTCATTCTGGTGAAAAAGACAGAACGCTTTTTTTTAATAGAATGCATCAAAAAATAAACAAATTACGTGAACGAATAACCATTGATGATACTTTTTTTTGAATAATAAAACGATTAACTATTTTGTCAGAATGAATCTAAAAACAATACTACTTATTGTCTTTGCAACGATAACTTTTTTAGGATATAGTCAAGAAAAGCAGTTTAAAATAAGAACTATTGCATTTTATAATGTAGAAAACCTTTTTGATACCATAAATGACCCAAATAAATATGATGAGACAAGTCCTATTATGGAGCTTAAAGCGGACAGGTATAAAGCATATAAAAGTAAAATAAAAAATATGGCGATGGTTATTTCTAAGATAGGCTTAGAAAAAACTAATACCAGTCCGGTAATTATCGGGTTGGCTGAAGTTGAAAACAGAAAAGTATTAGAAGACTTAATCACCACAGATGTGTTAAAGGACAAACATTATGAGATTATTCATTTTGACTCACCAGATGAACGCGGAATTGACGTGGCATTATTATATCAAAGACAGTATTTTAAATTAATAGACCAGAAAAATTATGAATTGCGTTTGTGGGATGAAATAGGAAAAAGAGATTATACACGAGATCAACTACTGGTTTCGGGGATTTTAGATGATGAATTGATTTATTTTATTGTAAATCACTGGCCCTCAAGAAGAGGAGGAGAGGCTAAAAGTAGACACAAAAGAGAAAAGGCAGCTTGGTTAACAACACAAATTATTGAAGAGGTTAAAGAAGAAACACCTAATGCTAAAATTATCATCATGGGTGACTTTAATGACAACCCAAATAATAGTAGTATCAAGAAAGTATTAAAAGCCAAGGGAAAGAAAAAAGAGATTAAACAAGGAGACATATACAACCCGATGGAAAATATGTTTAAACGCGGATTTAACACTTTAAAATATAGAGATAATATTAATTTATTTGATCAGATTTTAATTTCATCCTCATTATTGTCTACCAACAATGGATATGATACTTATAAAATGTTTAAAGCAAATGTTTTTAATCCTCAATTTTTAATTACTAAAAGTGGAAGATATAAAGGTTATCCTTTTAGAAGTTTTAGTAATGGTATATTTTCGGGAGGTTATAGTGATCATTTTCCAGTATATATATATTTGATTAAGAAAAATAATTAAAACCAATTTAATTTTTAAAACAAGGCATAATATTTGTTACATATTATATTTGCCAATAATTTAAATAGATGAAAAAAACCTTTTTAATTTCCATTCTAATTTTTTCTAATTTTCTAATTAATGCACAAGATAATTGGGCGAGTTATGTAGTACAAAAAGAAAAAGGACTAATGGCAATAAGTGTCAATTTGAGGTATGAATATGCAAGACCAAATTATAAGCATCTTTTAATAGTTGGAACTCATACTACAAATTGTTTAAAAAATGGTTACCCTACTGAAATAGGATTAGAAAAAATGTATACATTTTCTGATTCTATTGCCAATATTGTTGACGGATTGACAAAAAATAAATTGGTAGGGATTTTAACATATCAATGTTCAGGGTTTGATATATTTTATGTTAAGGATACTGTAAATCTTCGAAAAAATATCTTAACAAAAATTGACAAAAACTTTAATAGTTCAAAGACCTATCTTCAAATTGAAGGAGATAAAAAATGGAAATATTATCATGAAAGCTTATATCCTGAAGATGATTCTGAAGAGTTTTTTATAAACCATGAATTATTGACAGAATTTGTATACCAAGG
>CAZHYX010000132.1:0-8384 GCA_964536675.1 uncultured Flavobacteriaceae bacterium | reverse complement strand
TGCCATTATTTCTATAGGAATAGTGACCATTATATCATCTGTCATTATCCAATTAAGGATGATTGAAAATAAAACACCTTAAAACTGTAAACGAAATATTAATCGAACTCAGGTTTAAAAGTGCATTGTTTTTACTAATTTTAAGATTCTAAAATTAGCAGTAATGAAATTAAAATATCTCTTATTTATTTGTACTTTTTTTATAGTTAGTAACACGCTTTTCAGTCAACAAAAAACTTCTTTTTCAAGGATGGATGTCTTTGAATTAGAATGGGCTCAAAATCCTGAAATTTCACCAGATGGCAATTGGGTGGTTTACCAACGTAGAAGTATGGATATTATGAAAGATAGAAAGCAATCTAGACTTTGGTTGATGGATAACAATGGTAAAAATCATACAAAATTAACCAATCAAGATAAAAATGAATCTAATCCTGTTTGGTCTCCTGATGGCACACGAATTGCCTTTACAAGCAGTACAGATAATGGCTCAGAAATTTTTGTGTACTGGCTGAAAATAAATAAGATAGCACGATTAACACAGCTAGATAAATCGCCTGGTGGATTGCATTGGTCTCCTGATGGAAAACAACTTGCCTTTACAAAAAAAGTAGGGCAATCTAATCCAACTTTAGTGAAACCACCTAAAAAGCCTAAAGGTGCAAAGTGGGCAGACCATCCTAGAGTTACTACACGCTTAAAATATGAAGCTGATGGTTCAGGATATATTGAACCCGGATTTAGGCATTTATTTATAATTTCTGCCGAAGGCGGTACAGCCAGACAAATTTCTAGTGGCGACTTTAATTTCGGAACTCCACAATGGTCTAACGATGGTAAATCACTCTTTTTTAGTAGTAATCTGAATAATGATTGGGAATATCAAACTCGTAATTCTGAAATTTATGCTATAAATATCAATGACGGTACTACAACTGCATTGACTGATAGAAATGGTCCAGATTACGGATTGACAATTTCACCCAACGGAAAACAACTAGCCTATTTGGGTTATGATGATAAGATTCAAACCTATCAGGTAAATAAAATATACTTGATGAACCTTGACGGGTCTGGTAAAAAAGAGATTAAAACTACCTTAGATAGAGGGAAATCAAGCTTAAAATGGAGCTCAGACGGAAAAGGATTGTATTTTCAATACGACGATAAAGGAAATACAAAAATAGGTTATACTACCCTTTCGGGGAAAACAACCCTCGTTGCAAATAATCTTGGTGGAACTTCAATAGGCAGACCTTACGGAGGAGGTTCTTATTCGATCTCTACTACAGGAAAGATAGCTTATACACATACTACACCCAGTCACCCTTCTGAAATTGCTATTTTTCAAAAAGGAAGTAAAAAAGAACGATTAATCTCTAATTTAAATGATGATTTACTTGAGTTTAGAAATTTAGCAAGTATTGAAGAAATCTGGTATAAATCTTCAATAGATGGAAATAATATTCAAGGATGGATAGTAAAACCATCAAATTTTGACGCCTCAAAAAAATATCCTTTATTGGTTGAAAATCATGGTGGTCCTATTTCTAATTATGGAGATCGGTTTTCACCTGAAATACAATTATATGCTGCAGCTGGTTATGTAGTTTTTTATCCAAACCCCAGAGGAAGTACGAGTTATGGAGAAAAATTTGGTAATTTATTATATCATAACTATCCCGGTAATGATTATGATGATGTGATGGATGGTGTTGATGCAGTAATTTCTAAAGGTTATATTGATGATAGTGAGTTGTATGTAACCGGTGGTAGTGCCGGTGGAATTATGACCGCTTGGATAATCGGTAAAAACAATCGCTTTAAAGCTGCTGCTGTTGTAAAGCCAGTTATGAATTGGATCAGCAAAACATTGACTGCCGATAATTATTTTTATTATGCAAATTATCGTTATCCGGGTCAGCCATGGGAAAATATAGAAACCTATATGAAATTTTCACCCGTTTCATTAGTAGGGAATATTCAAACTCCAACATTAGTTATGGTTGGTACTGCAGATATGCGAACACCATTATCAGAAGCAAAACAATTATATAGTGCCTTAAAAATTAGAAAAATAGAAACTGCCCTAGTTGAAATACCAGGCTCTTATCATAATATTTCGAATAGACCTAGTCAATTAATTACCAAAGTTGATCATGTATTAGCATGGTTTGAAAAATTTAGAAAAAAAGAATAATGCAAACTTACATTTGTTTACTACGTGGCATTAACGTTAGTGGTCATAAAATAATAAAAATGGTCAACCTAAAAGCCTCATTTGAAGGCTTAGATTTTGACAATGTTGTAACCTATATTCAAAGTGGGAACATTGTTTTTAAATCAGATAAAACTAATACAAAAAATCTTGAGAAAATCATTCATCAAATGCTACTGGATGATTATGGTTTTGATGTGCCGGTTATTATAATTACTCCAAAAAATATTAAAAATACCTTAAACAATAATCCCTTTGAAAAAGATAGCACAAAAGACCCGAAAAAATTTTATGTGGTTTTTTTACAAGATAAACCGAAACAAGAATATGTTGAAAAATTAAAAGAAATTGATTACAGCCCAGAAGAATATGTTTTAGATAATAAAATCATTTATTTATATGCTGCCAATGGTGCTCATAAAGCAAAACTGGGTACTAATCTTTTCGAAAGTAAACTGAAAGTAAAAGCTAGTGCTCGCAATTGGAGAACGACAAACAAGTTGTTGGAAATAGCTAATTCGATTTTGTAAATTTATTTCCTGCTAATTAACTCTGGAAGGGTTTGAAACCCTTCCAGAGTTAATTTAAAGTTCAAAACATTCTTGCAATGCCTTTTCAATTGAATCAAATTCAACTATAAACCCTTTATTTTTAATTTTATCATTCTTTAAATATTGGCTTTCTAATACTAAAGCAGACATTTCGCCAAGCACTAATTTCATTATAAAAGCAGGTACCTTTGGTAACCATAATGGTTTTTTAGGTTGCTTAGCCATTACTTTGGTCATTTCTAAATTTGTAATTGGTATAGAAGCAACTGCATTATAATTGCCAGATAAATTTTGTTCAACCACAAATAAAAATAGACGAGCTAAATCAGTAATATGTATCCATGATTGAAACTGATTACCAGTACCAATAGCCGACCCAAACCCTAATTTAATTGGCTGTAACATTTGTGGTAAAGCACCTCCGTTTTTAGAAAGTACAATGCCAATTCGTATTTTTGAAATTGTAATATTCAATCCTTTCAACTTTTCAACTTCTTGCTCCCATTCATGGACAACTTTACCTAAAAAACTTGAATTAGTTTCCGTTTCTGTTTCGTCATATTGTTTTGTAAATGATGATGGATAAATCCCCAATGCAGAAGCCGAACAAAAATGTGTTACTTGATGCGTATTTTCAGATAATAGTTTATATAACAATTTGACTGAATTAAGTCGGCTCTTTCTAATCGATATTTTATGTTTAGGTGTCCATCTTTTAGAAACAGAGGCACCTGCTAAATTGATAATGGCATCAATTCCGTTAAGGCAATTACTATCAATTTCTCCTGTAAGCGGATTCCAATAAAATCCTTTATAATTGTTTTGACTAACTATTTTAGTTTTGTTGGTCGTTAAATAATGAACAGTATAATTTTTTGCTAAACAATGTTTAACAATTTCAGTTCCAACCAGACCAGTAGCTCCTGTGATGAGAATTTTCATTTGTTAACTCCAAAAAATCGTTCCATAATTCCGTCAGTATTCAACCAAAAATAAATTACTAACAGCAATACTATTATCAATAAAATTGATCTCTTATAATTTGGTTTTTTCCGTTTTCGTATCCTATTAAATTCCATAATAACACTAATTTATGTCTATTCAAAAATACCATTTTATCAATTAGTATCCTACCAACTTATTTAAGTATCTTTGTCAGCTTAAAAGCCGAGAGCAAACGTTGAATGAAAAATATACGAAACTTCTGCATTATTGCACATATAGACCATGGTAAAAGTACCTTGGCGGATAGATTATTAGGTTTTACTGACACCGTAACCGAAAGAGAATCAAAAGCCCAGTTATTAGATACTATGGATTTGGAACGTGAGCGAGGTATAACTATTAAAAGTCATGCCATTCAAATGGATTATGAATATGAAGGAGAAGAATATACTTTAAACCTCATTGATACTCCTGGGCACGTTGATTTTTCTTATGAAGTTTCTCGTTCTATTGCAGCTTGTGAAGGCGCTTTGTTAATTGTTGATGCTGCACAGAGTATTCAAGCGCAAACTATTTCAAATCTATATTTGGCATTGGAGAATGATTTAGAGATTATTCCTATCTTAAATAAAGTAGATTTACCCAGTGCAAATCCGGAAGAAGTTACCGATGATATTGTTGACTTATTAGGTTGTGATCCTGAAGAAATAATTCATGCAAGTGGTAAAACAGGTTTCGGTGTTGAAAATATTCTAAAAGCAATTATTGAAAGAATCTCTTCTCCTACGGGAGATGTAAATGAGCCATTACAAGCATTGATATTCGATTCTGTTTACAATTCTTATCGTGGTGTTGAAACTTATTTTAGAGTGTTTAATGGTGAGATTAAAAAAGGGCAACGTATTAAATTTGTATCTACCGACAATGAATATTTTGCAGATGAAGTTGGTACCTTAAAATTAGATCAAGTCCCTAAACAAAGTATCAAAGCCGGCGATGTTGGTTACTTAATAACTGGAATTAAAGTAGCTAGTGAAGTAAAAGTAGGTGATACTATTACGGATGCTAAAAACCCTACTCAAAACAGTATTGATGGATTTGAGGATGTAAAACCAATGGTTTTTGCGGGTATTTATCCTGTTGATACAGATGATTATGAAGAATTACGTAATTCAATGGAAAAATTACAGTTGAACGATGCGTCTTTAGTGTTTCAACCAGAAAGCTCAGCTGCTTTGGGTTTTGGATTTAGATGTGGGTTTTTAGGAATGCTACATTTAGAAATTATACAAGAACGTTTAGAGCGTGAGTTCGACATGACCGTTATTACAACTGTTCCTAATGTATCTTATCATGCATTTATTAATAAAAATCCTGACGAGATACTATTGGTAAATAATCCTTCTGATTTACCTGAACCTTCAAAACTAAATAGAGTTGAAGAGCCTTATATAAAAGCATCTATCATTACAAAATCTGATTTTGTAGGTCCGGTAATGAGTTTATGTATAGAAAAACGAGGTGAAATTACGAATCAAACCTATTTAACTACCGAAAGAGTAGAATTAACTTTTAATATGCCTTTAGCAGAAATTGTTTTTGATTTTTACGACAGATTAAAAACAGTATCTAAAGGTTATGCTTCTTTTGATTACCATCCAACTGAAATGAAAGCTTCAAAATTGGTACGGGTAGATATTTTATTAAACGGACAAACAGTTGATGCACTTTCTGCATTAATTCATGCTGACAATGCTTATAATATAGGTAAAAAAATGTGTGAAAAACTACGCCAATTGATTCCTCGTCAACAATTTGATATCCCTATTCAAGCTGCCATTGGCGCTAAAATTATTTCGCGTGAAACCATAAAAGCACTCCGTAAAGATGTAACTGCAAAATGTTATGGTGGTGATATTTCACGTAAACGCAAACTACTTGAAAAACAGAAAAAAGGGAAGAAAAGAATGCGTCAAGTAGGGAATGTAGAAATACCTCAAGAAGCTTTTATGGCTGTGTTGAAGTTGAATGATTAGACGATTTTTATATGTAATAAAAATGACACAATAAAAGATACTTGGTTCTTATTTTTGTGAATAAATTATTTTTGAATGATTAAAACAGATATACTTATTATTGGTGCCGGTCCCGTTGGTCTTTTTACTGTTTTTGAAGCAGGCTTATTAAAATTACGCTGTCATTTAATTGATGCATTGCCTATATCTGGCGGACAGTTATCAGAAATTTACCCTAAAAAACCAATTTATGATATTCCTGGATATCCTACAATATTGGCAGGCGATCTAATTAAAAAATTGGAGGAGCAAATAGCTCCTTTTATGCCCACATATACGCTAGGAGATAGAGCTGAAACCATTGAGAAATTAAATGATGGTACTTTTATTGTGACTACAAAGAAAGGGATAAAACATCATGCCCCTGTAGTGGCAATTGCTGGTGGTTTGGGGTCTTTTGAACCGAGAAAACCTCCAATTCCTGAATTGACAAATTATGAAGATAAAGGTGTTGAATATATTATTAGAGAACCAAACCTTTATAAAGACAAAAAAATTATCATTGCCGGTGGTGGTGATTCTGCCTTAGATTGGTCTGTTTTTTTAACTGATATTGCTAAAGAAGTGACTTTAGTACATAGAAGAACAGAATTTCGTGGTGCATTAGACTCCGTCGAAAAGGTGAGAGAATTAGTTGAAAAAGGTAAAATAACCCTGTTGACTGAATCTGAAGTTACTAATATTCAAGGAGAAGTTAATGTAGAATCTGTAACTGTAAAGCACAAAACCGAAGGAGAAAAAATAATTGAAGTTGATCATTTTATTCCGCTGTTTGGTTTATCTCCTAAATTAGGACCCATAGCAAATTGGGGATTAGAAATTGAAAAAAATGCTATAATAGTTGATAATGCTACTGATTATAGTACCAATATCCCAGGTATTTATGCCATAGGCGATGTAAATACGTATCAAGGAAAACTAAAATTAATTCTTTGCGGATTTCATGAAGCTACTATAATGATACAATCAGCCTATAAAATTGTAAATCCTAATGCTAAAAAGGTAGTGCTGAAATACACAACAGTATCTGGTATTACTGGTTTTGATGGTTTTGATGGTTTTGATGGTGTAAAAAAAGAACAGGAAAAAGCGATTAGTGCGAAAATATAAAATATTCCGGAAGAAAATAGATGGAAGAAAACACAATCAAAGTCACTATTATTGATCGTGAAGGAGTTTCGCATGAAGTAGAGGCTCCAACCGATATGAATATGAATCTAATGGAGTTAGTTAGGGCTTATGAACTTGCTCCTGAAGGAACTATCGGTATTTGCGGTGGAATGGCTATGTGTGCTTCTTGTCAATGCTATATTAAATCTATAAACTTACCGCTGCCAGAAATGAGTGAAGATGAAGAAGATATGTTAGATCAAGCTTTTTATGTTGAAGATAATAGTCGTTTAGGCTGTCAAATTTATTTGAAAAATGAATTAGATGGTTTAATTATTGAATTGGCTCCAGAATCTGAAGTGAGTGAATAAGAATCCACCCTCTTAGAAGGTGGCTTTGAGTTGCACCCGCAGAGAGCTTTGAGTATTTCCTGTTTTTTTTGAATACCGAACATCGATTAACGATTTTTGAATTTTGAAGTATTCAAGTCACATCTTAAATCATTATTCGTTAATCGATATTCATCATTCATTTTATGCCACTGAATACAGGCATAGCCAAAAGAACATGACCACGCCCAAAGGACGTAGCTTTTCAAGTTGAAGTAAATATTTGGAGGTCAGTAGATAATTACCTATTAATTATAAAGGCTTTAGTTTAAAACAGTATTGTTATTCTTTTGTTTTACCACTAAGAACGCTAAGGATGCACTAAAATGCACAAAGAAAAATAGAAATAATTCTTTGTGAACTCTGTGTAAATCTCTGTGCTCCTTGCGGTTAATAAAAAACACCACCACTTTAAACTAGAACCATTACAAAATATTGAATACCAATATTTATTTTCCTTTTCACTGAAGACTTATTGAAACAGTAAGTTCACTTATTTTTGGGATAACCAAAAATTATATGATGTGTCAAAATCATCCTTTCACCAAATTTCCAAAATAATAATTGTGTTTTAGATATGTTTATAGG
Organism: uncultured Flavobacteriaceae bacterium; assembly: GCA_964536675.1. Taxonomy (GTDB): domain Bacteria; phylum Bacteroidota; class Bacteroidia; order Flavobacteriales; family Flavobacteriaceae; genus Aureibaculum. The sequence goes on along the minus strand of CAZHYX010000132.1, from coordinate 508 downwards.
GTTATTAGCTCCAAACATTGCATATTCAATATCAAACTGTGAAAAAGCCACACAAGCTCTTTTAACATGAGGTTTAGAGGTTATAATTATAGCAGATGTAAAATTTAGTTTTTTCATTTTAGCTACAGAATAAAAAGCATTTTGATAAGTGTTTTCAGCTCTACCTTCTTTTATGATATTTGTTTCAGGAATTCCATTTAAAATCGCATATGCTAACATTACATCAGCTTCTGTACAACTATTTCTAACTGAACTACCCGTAAATAGTATTTTTTTTGCATAGCCAAGATTAAATAATTCAATTCCTTTCATAACTCGGTCTTTCATTATTTGTCCGGGTTTACATTCATCAGTTGCAGGATTGCCAAGAACTATAATAATGTCAAATTTTTTGATCTCTGAATTGCTTTTACAGGAATCATTAACATAAGGGACAATTAGTATTAAAAGAATTGCAAGAGTTGTACTTATGACAAAAAATAGTATAAGTCGCTTAATAATTAGTTTG
>CAZHYX010000131.1:0-8389 GCA_964536675.1 uncultured Flavobacteriaceae bacterium | reverse complement strand
AAATCTACTTCATCACCTTCCTTTACATCAATATCTTCAAAAAATACAAACTCATTTTCTTTACAGGAGCCTATTAATCTATTGGTATCTTCATCTAATAACATAAAAACAAGATACCATTCTCCTACCAGCATTTTTATTGTTTGTTCTGGATTAGGTATCAATAAATCTTTTGAGATTCCCCAATCCATAAAGACACCTGTTTTGTTTACATCTTTTACTTGTAAATAAGCAAATTGTTCTAATTCAATGGTTGGTTTTTGAGTAGTAGCTATCAAGCGGTCATCACTATCTTTATAGACAAATACATCAACAGCATCATCTACTTTAAGTTTATCAGTAACTGCATCATTAGGTAGCAATATGTTTTTACTATTATCATCTTCTAATAAATAACCTAACTCAGTTATTTTTGCTACTTTAAGTTGATTTGTTTTTCCTAATTTCATATTATTTATTCAATAAATACAATTTTATCAGATAACTGTATGGCTTCACACAAGCGTTCATCTACATTGTCATCACCGTACACTTTAGTAGTAAATGTAAAATACTCATCAATTTCAGTTTTTACATATACTTGTAGAAAATGATAGGTATGATTACCACTTTTTCCTTTAGATAAATTAAAATATGAAGGTCTGTCTTTAAACTTTATAAAATTAGACTTTACATTACTTAATTTCTCTTTAATTGCCAAAGTGTCCTTTACTGTTTGATCAAAAAATTTATCTAAATTTAATTCTCCTTGGTGCCAAGAAATATCAAGAATATATGTCTCTGTTAAGCTTTTTGTTGTATCAGCGCTATAAATTTCTGATTGAAATTCATCATAGTATAGTTGTGTTTTCCAGCTACTAGGAAGAGTTAGCCTAAATTTTTTCATAACATCTCTAATCTCTTTTGTGTCTGAAAAAGAAGTAGAAGACTTACAGTTGAATTCATTTTTTAATTCATTTTTTTTACAGCTCATAAAACTGATGGCTAGTAATAATACTATTATTTTTTTCATGTATTGGTTTCTGTTTACATTATTGTTTATGTCTTGACAAGTTTTTCTGGCTACCTTCTAGTTAAAATAGATTTTATCTCTCGGTAATACTCGGCTTGACATTTAGCTATTTATCTCTTTTCTTTTATCTAACAACTCTATTTTCTTTATTTTTTTCTTTCTATTCTAATTTAATATCATTTTCCCAATCTTATTATTCCCTGCTAGCCAAGCAATATTTTTATTGACAAATCTGATGGTATAATAAGCTTCATTACTTACTTTTTTCCATGTATGTCCGCCATCATTTGAAAAAGAAATTCCAGTCGAACCTACTGCAAAGATTTCTTTTCCATTTGTATCAGGCACGTACTGTACACAGCTTTTATAACCAGGTTCTTCACCATCAGCAATTAAATGCCATGTTATCCCTCCATCATTTGTGATGGCTTTATTAGCTGTATTATTATCTTTTTTACCCCAATCGCCACCAAATATAATTCCATTCTTTGAATCATAAAAATCAACACTAAAAATTCCTGTCATTTGACCGCCTTGTACAATAGGTGTGTTATAAACTTTCCAAGTTTTCCCCATATTAGGAGTGTGAAATACTCTTGCTCGTTTCCCTCCTGTAACTAACCAAGCATTTGTTCCAGAAATAGCAATATTACCATTACTTGCAGCAAATGCAGCTTCACCATCTTCAGTTTTTGGTAAAAGATTACATGATAATTTTTGCCAAGTTTCTCCTCCATCTTTCGTTATAATTATAGACAAACAATCATCAGTAGGATCGCCCATAGCAATACCATTCTGTTTATCAAAAAATGCTAGCGCATCATAAAATACTTTTTGATGTTCTTCTTTATAGACTAATTTTAAATTTTCATTATTATATTGATATAATAGAGCAGGATTTTCTACACTCAATACATAGATGCTATTGCCATTTGAGGTAATAGACCTAAAATGTGGTGTTATGCTATCATAAACCACCTTTTTTAATTTCAATTCATTGTTTGAAAACTTTGCCAACCCTATATATCCGTTTGAGGTAGCAAAAACCATACTCGAATCTTTTAATACCTGAATGGCTCGTATACTAGAACTATCAATTTTTATTTCTTCAATATTAACGCTATCAAAGATTCTTCCTTGCGAAGAAACTGTAAAAGATAAAAAAAATAAGAGTACAATAAGTTTTAAATTCATCACAAAAGCTATAATTTTATCAAAAGTAATTTTTTTTAAGAAAAGAGAAGTTAAATCTTTAAACTTTATAGTAATCAATGAGGGCTTTAGTTATATCAGGTGGTGGAAGTAAAGGTGCATTTGCAGGTGGTGTTGCACAATACTTGATTGATGAGAAAAAAAATGACTATGATTTATTTATTGGTACTTCAACTGGTAGTTTATTGATTACGCACTTAGCATTGGGCAGGTTAGAAGAATTAAAAACACTCTATACATCTGTAAATCAACGTAGAATTTTTAGTAACAATCCTTTTATTGTAAAAACTGTTCATGGAGAAAAGGTAGTAAGTATAAATCATTTAAATACTTTTTGGAACTTTTTTAACGGGCGAAGAACATTTGGAGAAAGTAAAAATCTACGAAAATTTATTAAAAAGCATATTACCGAAAATTATTATAATAGTGTAAAAGAATCTAATAAAGATGTTATAGTAACGGTTTCAAATTTAACTACTAATCAAGTGGAGTATAAATCAATTAAAGACCATAACTATTTAGATTTTTGTGATTGGATTTGGGGTTCATGTAATTATGTGCCTTTTATGAGTTTATTGCGTAAGAATGGTTATGAATATGCTGATGGTGGCTTTGGTTGCCTTGTACCAATAAGAGAAGCAATATTAAGAGGGGCAACCGAAGTAGATGCTATTATTTTAGAAACTGAAGTGACACAATTTAATAGATTGCCTTCTAAAAATCCGTTTTCATTGTTGTCAACTGTTTTTGATTTTATGTTAGATCATGTTGAAAGACATAATGTTACGATTGGAAAACTACAAGCCAAACATAATAATGTAAAATTAAATTTATATTATACACCAACAGTACTAACTACAAATTCATTGATATTCAACAAAAAACTCATGACAAAATGGTGGCAATATGGGTATAGACATGCCAAAAAGGAACATTTAGAAATGAATAAGTTAAAAGATTAAAGCCCATCCCTGACCAGAGTTATGCTCAGTAACTTAGATTAAAGTAGTGCTTTAATCTAGTTAATCAAAAGAGAAAGGAATTAATCATATTTATAATGGTTTGCATAAAAAAATGATTTTTATTAGGATAATTAAAAAATTATTTGAAATATTTGTAGAACTAAAGTAATAACAATGAATTTTATTCAAATCCATCATCGCCATTTTCATAGTTGCACTCAAGCGAACTGAAAATGTATTGAATAAAAACAAAATATATTTAAAAACCGTTTGAGTAAATCAAACGGTTTTTTATTTTATAAAACCACATAAAGATTTACTCAAACATAAGAAACATACAATGAGTAAATTAAAAATAGCCATTCAAAAATCTGGGAGACTGAACGAAGAGTCTTTAAAAATTCTTAATGACTGCGGTATTTCTATTGATAATGGTAAAGATCAGTTAAAAGCTGCTGCACGTAATTTTCCTTTAGAGGTATTGTATTTACGAAACGGAGATATTCCTCAATATTTAAAAGATGGTGTTGTTGATATTGCAATCATTGGTGAAAATGTATTGTTTGAAAAAGGACAAGACCTTAAAATAATTGAAAAACTTGGATTTTCAAAATGCCGTGTATCAATTGCAATCCCTAAAAATGACATATACAACTCGATAAATGATTTACAAGGAAAACGTATAGCGACTTCATATCCGAACACTATCACACAGTATTTAAAAGAAAATGGAATTGAAACTGAATTACACGTCATAAATGGTTCTGTTGAAATTGCGCCAAATATTGGTTTGGCTGATGCTATTTGTGATATTGTTTCCAGCGGAAGTACTTTATTTAAAAACAATTTAAAAGAAGTAGAAGTATTATTTAAAAGTGAAGCGGTATTAACTGTAGCACCGAACTTATCGGATACTAAAAAAGAGTTGCTCAATAAATTACAATTTAGAATAAAATCTGTATTACGAGCAAGGGATTCTAAATATGTTTTGTTTAATGCGCCTAATGCTAATATTGAAAAATTCACTAAACTATTACCGGGAATGAGAAGCCCGACAATATTACCCTTAGCGGAAAAAGGATGGAGTTCCATTCATACGGTTATCCGAAAAGATAAATTTTGGGAAATAATTGACGAATTAAAAAGCCTAGGCGCAGAGGGAATATTGGTTTGCCCAATAGAAAAAATGGTGTTATAATTCCCACCCAAACCTACCCAAAGTGGAGGAGAAAAAGTGTAACATGTTTTAAAAATTATTATGAAAACGTCACCCTAAGCGTCCCGAGAATTCGGAAGAAGGGTCATCAATACTTATGAATTATTAATTTATAGAATGAACAAAATATACAATCCAGCTAAAGAATCATGGCAGACGTTGCTAAAAAGACCAACTGTAACTGTTGAAGATATTGAAGTAACTGTAAATGAAATCTTTAATGAAGTCAAAACAAAAGGAGATTTAGCTATAGAAAAATACACCAGTCTTTTTGATGGAGTTCAATTGAATTCTTTAATTGTTTCTGACGCAGAAATAAAAATAGCTAAAAAGTTAGTTTCAGATGATTTAAAGGAAGCTATTGAAATAGCTAAGACTAATATTGAGAAATTTCACAAAGCTCAGGAAACTGAAAAGGTTGAAATAGAAACAACAAAAGGCGTAAAATGCTGGCAAGAAAAACGACCTATTCAAAAAGTAGGGATTTATATCCCAGGAGGTACAGCACCTTTGTTTTCGACAGTGTTAATGCTGGCTGTTCCAGCAAAAATAGCTGGTTGTTCTGAAATTATATTGTGCTCTCCTCCAAATAAAGATGGTAATATTCACCCTGCTATTTTATACACAGCACAACTTTGTGGTGTAACTACTATTTTTAAAGTAGGAGGCATTCAAGCCATTGCCGGAATGACTTTTGGTACTGAAACCATTCCGAAAGTATATAAAATTTTTGGTCCGGGAAATCAGTTTGTAACCGTAGCAAAACAATTAGCTACTAAGTTTGGTATTGCCATTGATATGCCAGCTGGACCTTCTGAATTATTAGTTGTTGCTGATGATTCTGCTAATGCTACTTTTGTAGCATCCGATTTGTTAAGTCAAGCTGAACATGGTACAGATAGTCAGGTAATCTTAGTTTCTACTTCAAAAGAAATGATAGATGATGTTTCTAAAGAAGTACAAAAGCAAATCAATATACTATCACGGAAAGTAATTGCAGAAAAAGTGATTGAAAATTCAAAGTTAATTTATGTTAAAAATGATAGTATAGCATTAGACTTGATAAATGAATATGCACCTGAACACCTTATTATTTGTACTGAAAATGAAACATTTTATATAAACGGTATCCAAAATGCCGGTTCTGTTTTTATAGGAAATTACGCCCCTGAAAGTGCTGGAGATTATGCTTCAGGAACAAATCATACATTACCAACAAACGGATATGCAAAACAATATAGAGGCGTAAATTTAGACAGTTTTATGAAGAGTATGACTTTTCAGAAAATTAGTAAAGAAGGAATTCAAAACATAGGTAAAACTATAGAAGTTATGGCAGAAGCAGAAGGTTTACAAGCACATAAAAATGCTGTTACCTTAAGGTTAAATAGTTTAAAATGACTTAGTCATTCTGTCCCGAAAACTTCGGGAGTAATCAGAATCTCATGAATACAAGACAAATGAAAAAACTACAATTCAATATAAACACTCTTATTCGCGATAATATCAAACGAATGAGCCCTTATGCATCCGCACGTTTAGAATTTAAAAATATTGATGCTGATTTGATTTATCTAGACGCAAATGAGAATCCTTTTGAAACTGGACTCAATCGTTACCCTGATCCACAACAAATCAGTTTAAAAGGTGTTTTTGCAGAACAAAAAGGAGTTCAAATAGAAAACATACTGTTAGGTAATGGTAGTGATGAAATATTAGATTTGATCTTTAGAGTGTTTTGTGAACCATCAAAGGATAATGTGATTACATTACCACCAACTTTTGGAATTTATGATGTGTTAGCGAATACTAATAATGTCGAAAACAGGAAAATTCTTTTAAATGATAATTTTCAGCCAAGAGTTGATGAAATTTTAGCTGAAGCTGATACAAACTCAAAACTATTGTTTATTTGCTCTCCTAATAATCCTACTGGAAATTTAATTGATAGTGATAGTATCACAAAATTACTCAACTCATTTAGCGGATTGGTTGTTATCGATGAAGCATATATTGATTTTTCATTACAAGAAAGTTGGATTTCAAAGCTTGATGAATATCCTAACTTAATTATAACACAAACACTATCAAAAGCGTATGGTTTAGCAGGAATACGACTCGGAATTTGTTATGCTTCCAAAGAAATAATCGCAGTATTAAACAAAATTAAATTACCATATAACATCAATGAATTAACACAGCAAAGAGCATTGAAAAGAGTACTTAAAGTTAAAGGTATTAAAAATGAAATAACTTTAATATTAAATGAAAAGAAGCTATTACTTAAAGAATTACTTCAAGTGAGTTTTATTCAAAAAGTATATCCCACTGATGCTAATTTTATATTGATAAAAGTTGATGATGCTAATGCTAGATATCAACAATTAATTGAAAAAGGAATTGTGTTAAGAAATAGAACAACACAGTCCTTATTGGAGAACTGCTTGCGGATTACAGTAGGTACAAAAGAAGAGAATGAGAAATTAATAAAAACCCTAAACAAGTTGTAAATAAAAACCCTAAAATGCCCCCCTGAGCGCAGTCGAAGGGTTAATATATAGAACAATCATGAAAAAAATCCTTTTTATAGACAGAGACGGAACAATCATCAAAGAAACCGCTGACGAGCAAATTGATTCGTTTGAAAAGCTAGTGTTTTATCCAAAAGTATTTCAATGGTTAGCTAGAATAGCTCAGGAATTAGATTATGAAATCGTTATGATTACCAATCAAGACGGATTGGGAACAGAAGCTTTCCCTGAAGACAGCTTTTGGCCAGTACATAATTTTATTATCCAAACTTTTGAAAGAGAAGGTATTGTGTTTAAAGAACAATATATAGACAGAACTTTTGCCAAGGATAATGCGCCAACTCGTAAACCAAATACAGGCCTACTTACCAAATATTTTTCTGACAAATATGATTTAGAAAACTCCTTTGTAATTGGTGACCGATTGACGGATATTGAGCTAGCTAAAAATTTAAGTTCAAAAGGCATTTTTATCAATGACAATACCAATTTAGGTACAGATGAAATCACAATAGAACGTCAAGAAATTGACAATTATATTGCCTTAGAAACAAATGATTGGCAACGTATTTATGAATTTTTAAAGTTAAAGAATAGAACCGCATCAATCACAAGGAAAACGAATGAAACCGATATTGAAATAAAATTAAACCTTGATGGAACAGGAAAAAGCACTATTGATACCGGAATTGCTTTTTTTGACCATATGTTAGACCAAATTGCTAGACATGGGCAAATGGATTTAAACATTAAAGTAAAAGGTGATTTAGAGGTGGATGAACACCACACTATTGAAGATACAGCCATTGCTTTGGGTGAAGTTTTTTCAAACGCACTTGGTCATAAATTAGGAATTGAACGTTATGGTTTTTATCTGCCAATGGATGATTGCTTAGCACAAGTAGCCATTGATTTTGGAGGTAGAAACTGGTTAGTTTGGGAAGCTGAATTTAGGCGTGAAATGATTGGTAAAATGCCTACAGAGATGTTTTATCATTTTTTCAAATCATTTACCGATGGTGCAAAATGTAATTTGAACATAAAAGCAGAAGGCACTAATGAGCATCATAAAATTGAAGCCATTTTTAAAGCTTTTGCAAAAGCAATGAAAGCTGCTGTAAAACGTGATGTAGATAAAATGATTTTGCCCTCAACAAAAGGAATGCTATAAGCCCTTTTGTCCTTCCTGCAAAAGCAGGAAACCAGTAGAAAGAATGTATAAAAATGTATAATACAACTATCAAATTTAACAAGAACAATCCCTCCCCCTTTGGGGGAGTTGGAGGGGAAATAGTCATCATCAATTACGGAGCAGGAAACATTAAAAGTATTCAGTTTGCAATGCAACGGTTAGGGTATGAGGCAATTTTAAGTGATAATTTAAAAGAAATACTAGCTGCTGATAAAGTTATTTTCCCGGGAGTAGGTGAAGCGGGTAGCGCTATGGAAAAACTTA
>CAZHYX010000130.1:0-8415 GCA_964536675.1 uncultured Flavobacteriaceae bacterium | reverse complement strand
TGGCAGCAGAAGTAATCGTGATCCCTCTTTCTTGCTCTTGCTCCATCCAGTCCATAGTAGCTGCACCATCATGAACTTCACCAATTTTATGACTAACACCCGTATAATAAAGAATACGCTCTGTAGTTGTGGTCTTACCTGCATCAATATGCGCAGCAATACCTATATTTCTTGTGTATTTTAAATCTCTAGCCATTTCTAATTAAAATCTAAAATGTGAAAACGCTTTATTTGCTTCTGCCATTTTATGAACGTCTGTTTTTTTCTTAACAGCAGCTCCTTCTTCCTTTGCAGCAGCTAAAACTTCACCCGCTAAACGCTGAGCCATAGATTTTTCATTACGCTTTCTAGCATGTAAAATCATCCATTTAATTGCCATAGATACTTTTCTGTCAGGTCTAATTTGCATTGGTATTTGAAATGTTGCACCACCTACTCTTCTACTACGTACTTCAACATGAGGCATTACATTAGACAAAGCATCTTTCCATATTTCTAATGAAGATTTCTCTTCATCTTGTTTTCTTTCTTCTACAATTTCAAGTGCATCGTAAAACACTTTAAAGGCTGTAGATTTTTTACCATCTTTCATTAAGTTATTCACAAAACGTGTAACTAACTGATCATTAAATTTAGGATCTGGTAAAAGAATCCTTTTTTTGGCTACTTTTTTTCTCATTACTTCTTTACATTAAAGTATTAAAAATTATTTTTTAGGGCGTTTAGCTCCGTATTTTGAACGGCGCTGTGTTCTACCCTCAACACCTGCAGTATCTAATGCACCACGAACTACGTGATACTTAACTCCAGGTAAATCTTTTACTCTTCCACCTCTAACTAATACTATTGAGTGCTCTTGAAGATTATGTCCTTCACCAGGTATGTATGCATTTACCTCATTACCATTAGTCAACCTTACCCTTGCTACTTTACGCATAGCTGAATTAGGTTTTTTTGGTGTTGTAGTATAAACACGTGTACATACGCCTCTTCTTTGTGGACAAGAATTCAATGCAGCCGATTTGTTCTTCTTAGTTATTTGGGTTCTTCCCTTGCGTACTAATTGCTGTATAGTTGGCATATAAATTAATTATTATTTTATTTCTTAAAATCTCTATTTTTAAGAGTGTGCAAATGTATAAATAATTTCTTGTTATTCAAACAGGTATTAACTAAATTTTATTATCATTTTAAAAACATTTCAAAACTTACTTTTTGGAAGCTGTTTTTATCTATTTTTGATGTGTTTTGAAACAATCTTTTATACCATATATATATTTATCAATTTTTCTATGGAGCTTTGGGTCTATACATGGCCAAAAATTCTCTTTAGAAATTTCAGCAAAAGATAGTGTGAATACTATTTTTATAAACTCAATTCAATATCAAAAAAATCATAATTCTGAAATTTCATTATTTAACTCGTTAGATTCTGTAAAAAACAAACTACAACAAAAAGGTTTTTTTAGTGTTGAATTAGACACTCTCATAAAGAAAGATACTCTCTATAATGCTAAGTTAAATTTAGAAAATTTTCATAAAACTGTAAGAATTTACTATTCAAATACCGAACTTGGTAAAGAGCATCTGTTTAAGATATCACCCACAGTAAAGGATACTTATTTTGACATTCGTATTGAACGTTTATCTAGAACATTAAACGAAATTGTTGGAGTATTTGAAAGTCAAGGAAATTCTTTCACTCAGGTTTCTCTAAAAGACATTATTGTAAAAAAAGAATTAATTGAAGGGGTTTTAGATATTAAAAAATCAAAGCCTCGAAAAATTGATAAAGTTGTTATTAATGGATATGAAAATTTTCCTAAAACCTATCTCAACCATTTTTTAAAATTAAAAAGTAATACTTTATTCAACAAAAGCAAATTAGATAAAACTTCTGAACTCTTAACTATTTTACCTTTTGTAACAGAAACGAAACCCCCAGAAATTTTATTCACTAAAGATTCTACCATTGTATATTTATATATAAAAAAGAAAGCTTTTAACAAGTTTGATGGTTTGATAGGTTTTACCTCTCAAGAAGATGGTACCGGTATTTCATTCAATGGTTATTTAGACCTATCTTTAAACAATGTATTTAATGGCGGAGAATCATTTTCATTACACTGGAGAAATAATGGAGATGAACGTCAGGTTTTTAATTTGAGTACAACAATACCTTATATATTTAATTCTAGGTTTTCACCTGAAGCTGAATTAAATATTTACAAACAAGACTCAACCTTTATAAATACCAAAACTAAATTTTTACTTCCTTATTCAATAAATGAAAGAAATGCGGTGGGTTTATCATTATATACAGAAACATCTTCAAATCTTTTAACAAATGTTATAAACGATATAGGTGACTTTAACACTATTTTTTATGGTATTAATTATAGATATCAAATTCCTAATAACCAATTTTTATTCCCAATTAAATTTAATATATTCAGCGAATTATTTACCGGCAATAGAAAAACTGATGACAATAATATCAAACAATCAAAAATTTATTTCAAAACGAATTATTTATGGAACTTAAATTATAAGAACCATATTTACCTACAAAATGAAACTAGTACATTACTATCTGATAATATTTTAACAAATGAACTATTTAGAATTGGTGGTGTAAATAGTATTAGAGGTTTTGATGAAGAAAGTATTTTTGCATCAACTTATAGTTATTTTACTATTGAATATAGATATACTCCTAATAATACTTCCTATTTATATTCAATAACAGACTTAGGATATATTGATAACGAGATTATAAATCAATCATCTCAAATTTATAGTTTAGGTTTAGGATATGCCTTTACAACCAAGTTGGGAGTACTAAATCTTAGTTATGCACTCGGTAAATTTTCAAATCAACCTTTTGATTTTGGTAATTCAAGATTTCACTTAAAAATTATTAGCTTTTTTTAATTTATAACGCAACCATCAACCTCATTTGACATCTTTTATAAGAACAATTATTAAAGGTCTTAACATTTATTTAACCTTATTTTTAATTTTTTCTGTTAAAAAGTTGCTTATTTAACTATTTATTAAGACTTTTGGCAACAATTAATTCAAATAATTATACAATGAAGACAAAGTTTAGTGGAATTTTAACGCTATTACTGGCGTTTGTAGTGCAATTTACTTTTGCACAAGAAAAAACTATTACTGGTACCGTTACGGACGAATCTGGTCCTCTACCGGGAGTTAGTGTAGTAATTAAAGGTACAACAACTGGTACCGAAACTGATTTTGATGGTAAGTATACTATCAAAGCTAATGCAGGTGATGTATTAACTTTTAGTTTTGTGGGTATGACATCACAAGAAAAAGTTATAGGTGAATCAAATACTATTAACGTAGTTTTGCAAGCCGACAATGTTCTTGAAGAAGTTGTTGTTACAGCACAAGGTATTAAGAAAGAGAAAAAAGCGCTGGGTTATGCAGTAGCAATAGTTGGTTCTGACCAACTGGAACAAAGAACAGAAGGTGATGTTGTCAGAATTTTACAAGGCAAGACCTCTGGTGTAGACATAATACCAACTAGTGGTATTTCTGGTTCTGCTACAAGTATTCTCATTAGAGGTTTCTCAACCATCTCTGGATCAAATCAACCTTTATTTATTGTTGATGGGGTTCCTTTTTCAGGTGATACCAATACTGGCGGTAGTAACTTTCAAGATGGTCAAACACAATCAAGTCGTTTTTTAGATTTAGATCCTAATAATATTGAAAATGTAAACGTATTAAAAGGTTTAGCTGCAACAACCCTTTATGGCCAACAAGGTAGAAACGGGGTGATTTTAATTACTACCAAGAGTGGTAGTACTGATTTAGGAGGAGCTGTTAAGAAAAATGAAGTGAGTATAATTCAATCTTTATTTTTTAATGAATTAGCATCATTACCAGATTATCAAAATGATTATGGTGGTGGTTTTCATCAAAATTTTGGATTCTTCTTTAGTAACTGGGGACCAAATTTTAATGTTAGAGGTCAGCAAGGTATATCTGCTGATGGTACTGTTTTGCATCCATTTGCTAGATTTGCAAGTGCTTCAAATAGAGCTGCTTTCCCTGAATTAAGCGCCCCTACTTCACGTTATGACTATAGACCTTATGATAATGTAGAACCATTCTTTAGAACAGGTGTAGTAGCTTCTACTTCTATCAATTTTTCGGGTAGATCTGAAAAAGTAAGCTATAATGTTAGTTATGGTTATTTAGACGACCAAGGATTTACTCCGGGTAACTCTTTAAGAAGAAATAATTTCTCTTTTGGTGGTAGAGCTGAAATGTCAAATAATCTTACCGTAAGTGGTGTTATGAATTATACTATAACTGATTATAAAACGCCACCTGTTGCTTCAAGTTTAGGTAGTGGTTCAGCATCAGCTGCAGGTTCGTCTGTATTTGGAGATGTATTTTATACACCACGGAGTGTTGATTTAAATGGTTTACCTTTTCAGAACCCTGCTGACGGAAGTAGTGTATATTATAGAAGTGGTAATGACATTCAAAACCCTCATTGGACTTTAGCTAATGCAAGAAATACCCAAAATATACATCGTATATTTGGTAATGCTGCACTAACATATAAATTTAGTGATAAATTTAGTTTATTATATCGTTTAGGTATAGATTACTTTAATACCGCTGGTGAACAGTATCAAAATAAAGGTGGTGTTGATGGTGAAGTAAATGGTTTTTTACAAACTACTTCTGTTGATAATACTATCTGGGATCATAACTTTATTGGAACTTTTCAAACAGATTTATCTGAAAACTTCGATTTAGATGTCAATATAGGAGCAACCTCAAGACGCGAAACTTTTGATAGACAAGGAGTTTATAGTGCTGGTCAAATTGTATTTGGTGTAACTAGACATTTTAATTTTACTGCTCAATCAAGTATTACTCCTTTTGGTAATCGTCAAATTCAATTTAGAAGTTTTGAAAATACCCTTGGTGTATACGGAACTGCAACTATTGGCTATAAAAATTGGGCTTACTTAAACTTACAAGGAAGAAATGATTGGACTTCTACCTTAGAAAGAGAGAATAATACTCTTTTCTACTCAGGGCTAAGTGCTTCTGCTATATTAAGCCAAGCTATCCCAGGTATTAGAGATATGGGTCTTAACTTTTTAAAATTAAGAGCAAGTTTTGGTCAGTCGGCTGGTTTCCCTTCTCCTTTTTCAACTAGAAACACCGTTTTTTTAAATTCGCAAAGACATATTACAAGAAATGGCGATGTGATTTCAACCAACGCGGTAAGTAATAGATTAGGTAATCCTAATTTAAAACCAGAGTTACTAGAAGAAATAGAAGCTGGTATAGAAACAAAATTTTGGAAAAACAGAATTAGCCTTGACGTTTCTGTATATAGAAAAACTACAAATGATTTAATCACAGATCGTCAATTAGATCGTTCAACAGGGTTTAGTCTTACCAGAATTAATGCTGGTGAATTAGAAACTGAAGGTATAGAAATTGATTATAATATTACAGCTGTACAAAGTGATAATTTTTCATGGAATATTGGAGGTAATTTTTCGGCCTATGAAAGTACAATAATTAGCTTACCTGATGGAATTGATCAATTATTATTACCGGGTGCTGGTTTTTCCAATTTAGGAAACTTTGCAATTGCCGGACAACCTTATGGTGTAATTCAAGGTGAAGCTGTTTCAAGAGATGTGAATGGAAATGCAATTGTTGATGGCGGTGGAGATTATTTAACTGATACTGATATTTCAATTATTGGTGATCCAAATCCAGATTGGAATTTATCAACTATCAATACTATTACATATAAAGGTTTGTCTTTTTCTATGAACTGGACATATAGACATGGTGGTGATATTTATTCACGTACTGCAGCAGTTTTAGTAGGTAGAGGTATCTCAACCGATACTAATTTTGACAGACAACAAACAATTATATTACCTGGTGTAACTCAAACAGGTGTGCCAAATACTAGACAAATAACTGCTACACGTGCATACTTTAATAACTTAGGGTTTGGTGGCGAAGATTTAAAAATTTATGACGGATCAACAATTCGTTTACAAGAAGTTTCTTTATCATATAGCTTGTCTAAAAAATTATTAGATAAAACACCTTTCGGAGCTTTATCGTTTACACTTTCAGGTCAAAATTTATTCTTTGAGGCTGTAAACTTCCCTGAAGGCACAAACTTTGATACTAATGTTGCTGGTGCTGGTGTTGGTAATAGTATAGGACTTGATTTTTTAAATGGACCTAGTGCCAAGAGATATGGGTTTAGTTTAAAAGCTTCATTTTAATAAAATAATAATTTAAAAAATATAATCTCATGATAAAGTTTAAAAATAAATTTTCACTTGCCTTAGCATCAATAATCATATTGTTTGCTACGTCATGTGAAACAACAGAACTTGACCTGTTAGATACTCCTAATCAAGTAACTTCAGGAAATGTTGAGTTATTCCTAAATGCCATGCAAATTGACTTTGCCTTTTGGCTTGAACAAGTAACCGAAGAGGCAGCTGAAGTGGTAAGACTTAAACATATGTTTGGCCCTACTTATGATAATGCTTATGGGCCAACTACATTTGATGCTCATTGGACTATTTATAATAGTTTCATGGCTGATACTAGAGCAATGGTTCCCTTAGCTGAAGAGCAAGAATTGTTTATACATTCAGGTATTGCTAAAGTATTGGAAGCTTATGTAATGGTAACCTTAGTAGATAATTTTGCTAATGTACCCTATAGTGAAGCAATAAACCCTGAAATATTTAATCCGAATGTTGATAGTGGTGCTGATATCTATGCTGCTATGTTTACATTGATAGATGATGCAATTGCTGATTTTAATAAGACATCAGTAGGTTCACCTGCGAGTGATCAATATTATAATGGAGATACCTCTAAATGGATTAAATTTGCCAATAGTTTAAAATTAAAAATGTATTTAACTACCGGGTTGGTAGATGGAGGAGCTGTAGCTGGTATCAATGCACTAATAGCTGCAGATAATCTAATTAGTAATGAAGCAGATGATATGGAGTTTCCTTGGGGAACAAATGTTTTAAGCCCAGATTCTAGACATCCAAATTATGGTACAAATTATGACAATGCAACCTCATCAAATGACTATATGTCAAATTATTTGATGAATTTGATGATTTTTGAGAAGCCTTTTGATGATCCTCGAGCTAGGTATTATTTCTATCGCCAAGTAAGTTCTAATACTACTGACGTTAATGAGCAATTTTGTATTAATGCTCCAACTCCTGGACATTTTGCAGCTACTGACCCTTTTTGTAACCCTAACCACCCAGGTAATAGTAATGGATATTGGGGCCGAGATCATGGTCAAGCTGCTGGTATTCCACCAGATGGTTTCTTAAAAACAACTTTTGGTCTATACCCAGTAGGAGGTCAATATGACGCCAATCAAGCTGAACCAGTTGCCCAAAGTATGGGCGGTGGCGGTGCTGGTATTTCACCAGTTATCTTAACATCGTATGTACACTTTATGAGAGCTGCTGCTGCACTTGAATTAGGTACAAGCGATAATGCTCGTACTCAATTAGAAGCTGGTATTAGAGCCTCTATGTCTAAAGTAACTAATTTCTTATCTGGTGTTGATAGAGCCGGTTTTGATGCTACTGATGCAGCTGATATTGAAATTTATGTAACACAAACATTAGCACTTTATGATGCTGCTTCTGCAGCTAATAAATTAGATATAGTAATTAAAGAGTACTATATAGCTCTGTTTGGTAATGGTATGGAAGCTTATAATAATTATAGACGTACTGGGTCTCCAAATAATTTACAACCAGCAATTCTTGCAACACCAGGTACTTTTATTAGGTCTTTTATCTATCCTAGTAATTTTGTTAATGTAAATAGTGTTGTAAGTCAAAAACCTGATAATACAACAAGAGTATTTTGGGATACCAATGCTGGTCCTTTAAACTAAAATATTAAATTATTAAATTATGAAAAATATATATAAATTTCTTGTATTAACCTTATTAACAGTATCTTTTTCTGCCTGTGAGGATATAGATAAAGATCCATTTGAAGTAAATGGGATAGATGGTCCATTCGGATCATTCGTACGATTATATATCACTTCTGCAGCAGTATTAGATGTGACCGATATTGATAATACTGTTTTTGGAGGTACGATTTCTGCACCATCAAGCAACGTTGCTTCTTGGAATTTAACAGTTAGAAGAGTATCGGGAGGTGAAGCCTCAGAATATGTTCCTTTATTAAACCTAACCTCTTTTCCAGCAGAATTTTCAGCTACTCCTGCAGATTTAGCAGCTGCTTTTGGTTTAACATCTGCTGATTTAATACCTGGTGATCGTTTTGATTTTGAAGCAACAAGTATTGCTGATGATGGTA
>CAZHYX010000129.1:0-8421 GCA_964536675.1 uncultured Flavobacteriaceae bacterium | reverse complement strand
AAAAACAATAAGAATGAGATGAATAAAGCAAAAATAACACTTCGACTCCGCTCAGTGTAAACTCCACGCTGTACATTATAACTCAATTTTGGTTTATAATACGTCATTATGCCTGTCCGCTTCTAGCGGATAAAATTACTCGACCCATACTTATTTTATAAATAAGTCCTCGTTATGTGCTTCGCAGTTGCCAAAGTTAGCACAATTAACTGATAATATTTATAAGGTAATATTACTATTAAAAAAACAATTACCTTTGTATTATGATACAATTAAACAAATATATAGAGATTAATAAAGAGAAGAGGTTTGGGAAGCCTATAATTAAAGGTACTAGAATCTCAGTATTTGATGTATTATCATGGTTATCAAATGGAATGACTCGTAAAGAAATCATAAAAGATTATCCTGAGTTAACAAATAATCAAATAAATGCTTGCTTACTTTTTGCTGCAAAAAGAGAACAAACCCATTTATATGCATCATAAAATTCATGATGAGACTACTCTTTGACCAAAATATTTCCTATCGTTTAATAAACAGAATTATTGATGTATTTCCTAACTCAAAACAAGTTAGAGAATTAGGGCTTGAAAATGCAACAGATTCAGAAATATTTGAGTATGCAAAAGACAATCACTTTACGATAGTAACTTTTGATTCTGATTTTTGTGATATGTCTGTTTTAAAAGGTTTTCCACCTAAAATAATTTGGATTAGAACTGGAAATACTACAACAAAAAACTTAGAGATTTTACTTAAGAGCAAACACAAAGTAATTGAACAATTTTTTAATGAAAATTTTGCTTGTCTTGAAATAACAGGATAATTAACTACTCCACACACATTCCGCTCCACTCCCCCGAGTGCTCGGGGTCAGTCCACAAAAAGAGTGTTCCATTACCAGTGTAGAAGTAACTTTTAGTTTAAAATTTTAAGGAGAAATTGAGTAATATATCTCGCTTTCGCCAAATCGAGTAAAGCGAGATTCATGAATTCCTATAAAAACAATAAGAATGAGATGAATAAAGCAAAAAATAACATAACGCAGAACATTATAGGACAAATACAGAGTAATTTCTGTATAGCCGTATTTTAGGCTATTTACACATAAATCGTTTATTTATAATCCTGTTTATGATGCAATATCCGTAATATATAGATAACTTTATTTTTAATTACATAGTGAATTGAATATTTAAAATTATTAAAATGCACTCTTCTTACATTTCTATAATAAAATCTAAATAGAAAAGGATTTACTTCTAAATAATTTACTTGTTTTTTAAAATCACTATCAAAAAGTGTTTCTAAGTTAGATATTCTATAATAACATTTTGCTATTGAAAGCTCTCTTTCAGCTTCTTTAGAAACCTTAATTTGATATACCATTTCTAATCATTACCTCTTTAATACTTGAAAATTCAATTTCATTATTATCAAACTTTTCTAATAAACCATCCATCATATTGGTATATTCTTTTGATGGCACTTCTAATTTTTTTGCCTCTTTAATAACTAGATTTTCTAGATAATTTTTTAGACTTCTTTTCTGTTTTTTTGCTTCTACTTCTAAAGCATTAATAATAGTTTCGTCTAAATGCAGTTCTTTTCTTACCATAATTTATTTTAGTTACGTACAATATACGTATAAATAACGTAAAAACTAATTTTTTATGTTATTTATACTTTCAACAAGTTAAATAATTAGGATTTGAAAACACAACAGATTCAGAGATATTTAAATATACCAAAGATAATGATCATACAATAGTAACTTTTGATTTTAATTTTTGTGAACTATCTGTTTTAAAAGGTTTTCCGCCAAAATAATTTGGATTAGAACTGGAAATACTATAACAAAAAAACCTAGAAATTTTACTTAAGAAGAAACACATGATAATTGAAAATTTTTTCATGAAAATTTTGCTTGCCTTGAAATAACAGATTAATTAACCACTCCACACACATTTACTCTTTCCTCGGCCAGTCTAGTAAAAGAGTGTCCATTACCGGTACAGAAGATTCGCTTTAGATAAACTTTTTAAAAGATAATTTACTATCAATTAATAATCGGCGCCTTACATTTTGAAACTTTTGATATCTTTCCGTATTCATCGTTTGTATTTGTAGTATAACTATCTACAAGATTATTTATCATTGGAACCAATTGGTCAGAACGTGATGAGCCCATTTCACATTCACATTTATAGGTATAATATAATGCTAACCAGCTATAGGCTCTCTGCGCAGATGTATCTGTCGAATTATTAGATTTTTCTTTATATTTTAGTGCTTTTTTACCAGGACACTTTTTAAGTGTAATACTATCAGCCCTATTTTTTAAATCCTTTATAGGTTCAATTTCTTCGATAGTAGCTGAATCTATACTATCAACACTTATTTTATCAGTCTTTACTTTTAGTGTTTTTGTTGCCTTAGTGTTATTGTTTTTGATTTTTAAATTTTTTGTTTTCAGGTTTGATATATTCTCTAAAATTGTCACAGATTTAGACTCAATAGGCTTATTTTCTATATCTACAGATATCTCATTTTTATATTTGACTTCAAGCTTATTTGCTTTTTCTTTCATTTTATTATCTGATAAAGTCACAGATTTGGGTTGTGCAACTATATCATTTAATATAGGGTCATAAGATTTAAAATCTTTTGTTAATCTATAGCCTAAAAATTGCCAATTGCTTAGCTTAGGAGTTTGCCCTTCAAAGAGATAAAGATATGTGATGTTAGATATAGATTCTCCGGCTTTAATAACTTTTACTTTATAATCGCGAATTGGCCATAAGTATAGTGATTGATCTAAGTGACGTTGTTTTGAATTAGGTTCATAATTATCAATGTATTCATAATTACAATAGTTATGAGAATAGGGTTGTAACGGATTTGGAATTACACTTATAGTTGCAATACCAACCCCCCGCGGAACGATAGATCCTGAATATCCGTTCTCAATCCCAAAAGTTACTTTCCAGATATAAATTTTTTCTTTAGAAAAATTTTCATCTGAATAAGGATTACTTTCACATAAAACGAATTTTCCTGTTTGTAGAATTTTATAGAATATCTTCACGCCTTTATCATCAGTATATAATGTTTGTGCGGGTGTATAAAGACTTAGAAGTAATATAAAAATAAATATTATGTTTTTCATAGCAGTATTTTTATCTAATTAATTACTTAATTCTAAAGAAATTTAAAAGAAGAGTGATACCAATTATCTCGGATAATGAATTACCAAAGGTAAGTGATAAATAACTGAATATCAAGGGGGTTTTTCCCCTTTTTAAAACATTGACTGTTTTTGTCAATCGTATTCATCTAAAATATGGCAACTATTTTAAAAAGATTATCTATATTCACTCCCTATTTTTATATACAATTCACTGATTAATATAATTAATGTCGGAAAAAAAGAAATTTGGCGCATTTGCAGGTGTTTTTACACCTTCAATCTTAACCATTTTAGGTGTAATCATGTATATGCGTTTAGGTTGGGTTGTTGGTAATGCCGGTTTAATAGGTGCCATTGTCGTCATTATTATAGCTCATGTCATCGCAATTACTACCGGTTTAAGTGTATCATCAGTTGCAACAGATAAAAAAATTGGTGCTGGAGGTATATATTATGTACTCTCACGTAGTATGGGTATTCCCATTGGAGGTTCCATTGGTATCGCATTATACGTAGGAACTGCTTTTTCTATTGCACTATATTTAATAGGGTTTGCAGAAAGCTTTAATAGTTATTTTGGATTTGGAATGTCAGTCAATGATTTTAGAATAACAGGTACTATTGCATTGGTATCAATAACTGTTTTAGCATTAATAAGTACCTCGGTTGCATTAAAATCTCAGTTTTTTATTCTGGCAGCCATTATCATTTCATTGATTTCTATCTTTTTCGGAACCACAGAATTTGCACCGGAAACTGTCCCTTTATTTTCAACTGAAGGTGCTGTGCCGTTAGAAGTTGTATTTGCTATATTTTTCCCGGCGGTTACCGGTTTTACTGCAGGTATTGCTATGAGTGGTGATTTAGAAAACCCTAAAAAATCTATTCCTTTGGGAACTTTGACGGCTATTGGTGTTGGATTGATTGTCTATTTAATTCTAGCAGTTTTTATGGCATATAATATCAATGCTGAAATATTAAAGACAGATTTTAATATTTTAATGAAAATGGCGATGTTTGCTCCTGCAGTAGTTGCTGGAATTTGGGGAGCAACATTATCTTCTGCCTTAGGAGGAATTCTTGGTGGCCCGAGAATTTTACAAGCCATGTCTATTGATAAGGTAACACCTAAAATATTTGGAAAAGGTAAAGGAGTCAATAATGAACCTGTAAATGCTTTATTTATGGTTTTTATCATTGCTGAAGCTGGTATTTTAATTGGCGAGTTAGATGTCATTGCTCGTGTAGTTTCTATGTTCTACTTAACTGCTTATGGCTTTATTAATATTTCTTATTTTCTAGAAAGCTGGGCAAACCCTGATTTTCAACCTTCATTTAAGATTAAGCGCTGGATTGGTTTGTTGGGTTTTATTGCTTGTTTTGGAATGATGTTTAAGTTAGATATGATGGCTATGTTTGGTGCACTAGCTATGGTTGGAGGTTTATATTTCTGGTTGCAAAGAAAAGAAGTGCATTTACAATCTAATGATGTTTGGCGAAGCGTTTGGGAAAATGTAGTAAGTAAAGGTCTGAAAAAAATTGATGAAAAAATTGATGAAAATTCAAATTGGAATCCTAATATAATTTTATTCAGCGGTGAGAGTAAACATCAATTCTATTTATTAGAATTGAGTAAAACTGTTTCGGGGCGTACAGGTATTGTTACAAATTTTAAATTGATTCTAGATAAAAATAATGACAAACCCCCTTTACGCAGAACTGAACAAATTGTAAGAGATAAAACTTTTAAGGAACTCGGCATTTTTGGAAGACAAATAAAAGTAGATAATATTTATCAAGGTATTACAAATATTGCTTCAACTTTCGGGTTTTCTGGAGTTGAACCTAATACCGTAATGATGGGTTGGCCAAAAGGTTTAGAAGGATCAGTTGAATATTCTAAAATGACAGAAACCTTACTGCATTTAGATTATAATTTATTGTATTTAGATTTTGATAGAAAAGCAAAATTCGGTAATTATAAAACTGTCGATTTATGGTGGAGAGAAACTGATAGTAAAAATGCTGAAATGATGTTGAATATTGCTCGGTTTATTATTGCTTCTTCAAAATGGAACAACACAAATATTAGAGTATTATTTGTAAATAATAACAATGTAGATAGTGAGATTATCCATTCTAAAATTGCTAAACTTGTTGAAGACCTTAGAGTAAATGTTGAAATTATAATTATTAATAATGCGGTTGAACAAAAACCATTTTATGATATCATTAAAGAACAATCAGCAACTACTGATTTAACCTTAGTTGGTATCCCTAATTATCAAATTGAAAAACAAGCTGAATTTATATTAAAAACAAATCATTTATTTGAAGCTATTGGCTCTACCCTATTGGTAAAAGCGGCAAATAATTTTAATGTATTGGATTTAGATTTTAATAAAATTGAATAGATACGTCGTTGTTTTCTCAAGTATTCGGTTAGCTAAATAAAACATAACCCTTCCGTCTTATTCTTCGAATAAGCCACCTTCCCTTTTAAGGGAAGGAGTTTATTACTGACTTCAAATTTTATTTCACTTTAAAAAACTACCTGCTTAGCTGGTGGTAATGTTATGTTGGCTTTGCCTATGCTATTTTTTTAAGACCTGTCAGGTTTTTAAAACCTGACAGGTCTTCCAAGTGTCTATATTTTTTCACTCTGTTGTTCATTGCCCCTTTTAGGGGCTTTTCAAAGCCACCTTCTTAGAAGGTGTGATTTTTACTTTTAATACCCATTTAATTATAAAACATATCCTAAATAAAATATACTACCCCAAGGCAGAGCCATCGAGGTACCGTGCCTCGCCAGTAGGCGGGTTAAATGGAGTTTGCTACGCAAACATCGTTATTTCCGTCCGCCATAGGCGAGACAGGGAATTAAACCACATCTTCTCGTCCGCCGAATCCGCTTTTGGCGAAGAAAGAGGATTAAACAATTTCAATGCGACAGTATGATGTTAAATTGATATTAAACCCTTGCATAGAAAAAAAACCATCAAAACAATTGCCTTGATGGTTTTTAAATTAAGGTTTGAAATTACTAACGTTTTAAAATAAGTCGTACTTTTTGTAATTCACCATTAGCAAAAATCTTTAGAAAATAAATTCTATGAGACCTTAATCTTGACAAATTATAACGAAATGTGTTTTCACCTTCGTTTATTTGTGCTCGTCTTTGAAATACTTTTCTGCCATGTATATTAAAAATAGCGATTCTGATATTGCCATCTGTATTAGAATTTAGACTTATATTCAAGTTTCTTCTAAACGGATTTGGATATACTCTCAATCTAGTAATAGATACTTCATCAGTATCGCCACAAGACCCTAATGTATCACCATGATCTAAATGTCTTTGAACAGCATGTTCTGAAACACAAATTGTTCTCCCATTATGACACATTTGTACTTTTGGTCTATTCGGATTATTACCGCATTGAACATTAACAACTTCCACTAAAATATCTGCTGAAACAGTACATCCATTAGCATCAGTTACCGTAACTGTATAAGTGGTGGTTTCTTCAGGGCAAACTTCGGCCATGATATTTGTATCTCCACTACTCCATTCAATTATATAAGGTGCAGTACCTCCTTCTATTGCGGTTAATTCTAAGATAGTACAAGCTTGTGGTTCATATCCTTTATAGACAGTTGTATTACCTGATGTCGTCAAAGTAATAACTGTTGGTTCTGTTATGGTATATTCTTGGACAATACCATTATCTAAAGCATCTGTAACAATTACATTATATGTTCCTACTATTAAACCAGAAACCGTAGCTGTTGTTTGCCCATTACTCCAATTATAAGTATAAGGCGATATGCCTCCTGTAACAGATACTGTTGCAGTACCATCTGCTTCACCATTCCAAGTTACATTAGTTGATGATGTTTCAGTAAGTTCAAGTTCTTTTAATTGAAAACGTGCAGATACTGGAAAATGATCTGATGCTGTAAACGGATAGTCATTATCATAAAATTCATAATGAACTCTAACTGATTGATCTATATAATTAAAGTTTAATTCATCAGAAATAGTAATATGATCAATCATATTTTCTCTAAATACAAATGATCTTAAGCCAGCTTCACTTAAAGCTTTAGAAATGATATTATAATTTACTGTATCCATTATATATTCATCAAACGTACTTACAGTTGTAGTTACATCTGCTACGGTTACATCAACATCATCATTATAATCGCCTATTAAAATTAAGTTTGTATTTGAATAATGAGCATCTAAACTATCTTTTAAAACTTCTACATCATATTTACGCATATCATATCTATTCTGTGCACTAGAACCACTATTTGCTCTTGCATGTAAAGCAACGATATCAAATTGTTCTGTTTGGCCATCAATAGTAATATCAGCTTTCATAAAGAAAGGCAAACGTCCACTTGCATAAAAACGGTCTGTTGTACTAGGGTAACCAACTAAAGCTGAATCATCCCCTCCATTATATAAAGGGTGAATAGACTCTAACAGCACTTTTGTTTCAATAATATTTACTGTAGCTGTATTATAAATAAAACCTAGTTTTTGTTTTACACCCGAGTCATTAGGTCTTGAAACTGCCAGAGACAATATATAAGCATAACCCGGTAATTCACTTACCATTTGCGCAAATAATACATCATCAGAAATTTCTTGAACAGTGTATATATCAGCATCTAATTGCATTATTACTGTTTTAACACTATCTTTTTGGATTGCATCAGACATAGGATTACCTGCGGGAGGTGAATTTTGCTCGTCACCAAACCATTCTATATTCCAAGTAACAATATCAAAAGTTTTATCTTTAGGAGCATTAATTGGAGGTGTTGGAGGTATATACGGCCCAGCACAAGTCATATCAGCTGCCATACGAGGCAGTAATTGATAGGTTGAGAAAAATCTACCTACAACACCTGTAATTTCATTACATGTTTCAGGCTGACCTAAACCAACAATTGCTTCAACATCATTATCTATACGGAGTTGCCCATTTCCACTACTATCAGTCAAAGTATAATTTGAATTTCCAAAAAGAATATCACCTGGTGCTGGGAAATTAGGGTCAACAATTTTAACTAATTCAGCAGGATGGTTTATCAATTCACTCAATGTAATTGTTAATGGTACAATTAGTTGATTTGGGGTTCCATTATTTTCGACTAATATAAGATTACCGATTTGTATTTGTTCATTAAACATACTTCTTGTCCCGGAAACT
>CAZHYX010000128.1:0-8481 GCA_964536675.1 uncultured Flavobacteriaceae bacterium | reverse complement strand
AAAAAGAATCCTAGATTTAAACAAAGACAAGGATAATTATGGCAAGAATAGCAGGAATTGACATACCAAAAAATAAAAGAGGAGTTATTTCATTAACTTATATCTATGGTATTGGTAGAAGTAGAGCTAAAGAAATTTTAGCAAATGCAAAAGTAGATGAAAATATAAAAGTTCAAGATTGGACTGATGATGAGATTGGAAGAATTAGAGAACAAGCAGGTACATTTACTATTGAAGGAGAACTTCGTTCAGAAACTCAATTAAACATTAAACGTTTAATGGATATTGGCTGTTATAGAGGTATCCGTCATAGAGTTGGACTACCTTTAAGAGGTCAAAGAACTAAGAATAACTCTAGAACAAGAAAAGGTAAAAGAAAAACTGTTGCTAACAAAAAGAAAGCAACTAAATAATAGCTAAATAATTATGGCAAAAGCAAGTTCAAAAAAACGTAAAGTTGTTATTGATGCTATTGGTGAAGCACATATTAAAGCTTCATTCAATAATATAATCATCTCTTTGACAAACAAAAAAGGAGATGTGATTTCATGGTCATCAGCAGGTAAACAAGGATTTAGAGGTTCTAAAAAGAACACTCCTTATGCTGCTCAAACTGCAGCTGAAGATTGTGCAAAAGTAGCATACGAAGCAGGCCTTAGAAAAGTAAAAGTATATGTAAAAGGACCAGGTAATGGTAGAGAGTCTGCTATCAGAACTATCCATAATGCAGGTATTGAAGTAACAGAAATTATTGATGTTACTCCGTTACCACATAATGGTTGTCGCCCCCCTAAAAGAAGAAGAGTGTAAATTGACAAAATCAATTTATAAGCTGTCCCGAAGCGTCGGGAGTTTCAGCTTCTTTTAAAAGATAGTATAAGAATAAGTATAAACAGATACTGAAATAAGTTCAGTATAATATTTTAATCAAGTAGGAAATTAGATTATCGAAGGATAAGCCTTAATTCATAATCCCTACTTTAATAACAAAGAAATGGCAAGATATACAGGACCAAAAACTAAAATTGCTCGTAAGTTTGGCGAAGCAATCTTCGGAGATGATAAATCTTTCGAAAAAAGAAATTTCCCTCCAGGGCAACATGGTAATAACAGACGTCGTGGTAAAAAGTCTGAATATGCTGTCCAGTTAATGGAAAAGCAAAAAGCAAAATATACTTACGGAATTCTTGAGCGTCAGTTTAGAAATTTATTCAAAAAAGCTTCGAGAAATAAAGGTATTACCGGTGAAATTTTATTACAACTTTGTGAGTCTAGATTAGATAATGTGGTGTATCGTTTAGGTATTTCCCCTTCTCGTAGTGGTGCTCGTCAATTGGTATCTCACCGTCACATAACTGTTAATGGTAATTTAGTAAATATTCCATCTTATGATTTAAAACCGGGTGATGTTGTTGGAGTTAGAGAAAAATCAAAATCACTTACTGCCATTGAAAGTTCTTTAGCAAATAATAGTGCTCTATATGAGTGGTTAAATTGGAATGGAGATACTATGCAAGGTACATTTGTAAAAGTACCGGAAAGAATTCAAATCCCAGAAAATATTAACGAACAGTATATAGTAGAATTATACTCTAAATAATTAAAGATAATAGAAGAACTTATGGCAATATTAAATTTTCAAAAACCCGATAAAGTTATAATGATAGATTCTACTGATTTTGAAGGTAGATTCGAATTCAGACCTTTAGAACCAGGTTATGGTTTAACAATTGGTAATGCATTACGAAGAGTTTTATTATCTTCTTTAGAAGGATATGCAATTACATCTTTAAGAGTTGAAGGAGTAGATCATGAATTTTCTACAATTAAAGGAATCGTTGAAGATGTAACTGAAATTATTTTGAACCTTAAACAAGTGCGTTTTAAGCAACAAATAGAAGAGACAGATAATGAAACAGTATCTGTTTCTATAACAGGTCAAGAACAAATGACCGCTGGTGATTTCCAAAATTTCATTTCAGGTTTTCAAGTATTAAATCCTGATTTAGTAATCTGTAATATGGAAAAATCAGTAAAATTAGACTTAGAATTTACAATAGAAAAAGGTAGAGGTTTTGTTTTATCTGAAGAGAATAAAAAAGCAAATGCGCCTTTAGGAACCATTTTTACTGATGCCATTTACACACCTATAAAAAATGTAAAGTATGCAGTAGAAAATTTTCGTGTTGAACAAAAAACCGATTATGAAAAATTAATTTTCGATATCGTAACAGATGGTTCAATTAATCCTAAAGATGCATTGACTGAAGCTGCAAAAATATTAATTCATCACTTTATGTTATTCTCAGATGAGAGAATTACACTTGAGGCAGATGAAATTGCACAAACCGATACTTATGATGAAGAATCGCTTCATATGAGACAATTGCTTAAAACTAGATTGATTGATATGGATCTTTCGGTTAGAGCTTTAAACTGTTTGAAGTAGATACATTGGGTGATTTAGTATCGTTCAATAAAAATGACTTAATGAAATTCAGAAACTTTGGTAAAAAATCATTAACAGAGTTAGATGAGTTAGTAAATGTTAAAGGGCTAACTTTCGGAATGGATTTAAGTAAATACAAATTAGATAAAGAATAAATAGAAATAAGATAAAAGACAAAAGACTAAAATATTTAGTGTTTAATGTCTAGCATCTAATATCTCAAAAAAGATGAGACACGGAAAGAAATTTAATCATTTAGGTAGAAAAACTGCGCATAGAAAATCAATGCTAGCTAATATGGCTTGTTCTTTAATTGAGCATAAGCGTATTAATACAACAGTTGCTAAAGCCAAAGCTGTAAGACAATTTGTTGAGCCTTTAATTACAAAATCTAAAAGTGATACAACTCACAACAGAAGAATTGTATTTAGTTACCTAAGACAAAAAGAAGCAGTTACAGAATTGTTCAGAGAAGTTGCAACTAAAGTAGCTGATAGACCTGGAGGTTATGTCAGAATTATAAAACTAGGTAACAGATTGGGTGATAATGCTGATATGGCAATGGTAGAGCTAGTAGATTATAATGAAATTTATAATCCAAATGGTAAGAAAAAGAAATCTACGCGTAGAAGAGGTGGTAAGAAAAATGTAAAAGCTGTAGTTCCTCCTCCAGTTGTAGAAAAGAAAGCATCTGAAGAAGAAGAATAACAGATGTTAATAAATAATAAATATGAAAGGATAAACTAAAATAGTTTATCCTTTTTTTTATACTATTTTTGAAGAATCAAAAGAATATATGAAATACCAAGTTAGAAAAAAAGCAATTATTTTATTAGCTGACGGAACTATTTTTGAAGGGAGATCAATCGGAATTGAAGGTACATCAACCGGTGAAATCTGTTTTAATACTGGAATGACGGGTTATCAAGAAATTTTTACAGACCCTTCTTACTTCGGACAATTAATGGTAGCAACAAACGCACATATTGGTAATTACGGAGTAAATAATGAAGAAATTGAGTCTGAAGGAATAAAAATTGCAGGTTTAATATGTAGAAATTTTAGCTTTGATTATTCACGTGTAAATGCAGATAGCTCTTTAAAAGAATGGTTTGTTAAACATAATCTAGTAGCAATTTTTGATGTTGATACCAGAGCCTTGGTTGCTTATATTAGAGATAATGGTGCAATGAATGCTATTATATCTACAGATGTTGAAAATATTGATTTATTACAAAAACAATTAGATAATGTCCCTTCTATGGAAGGGTTAGAATTAGCATCTAAAGTATCTACTAAAAAACCTTATTTTTTTGGTAATGAAAACGCCACTCATAAAATAGCAGCTTTAGATATAGGTATCAAAAAGAATATTCTTAGAAATCTGGCAAAACGAGATGCTTATGTAAAAGTATTTCCTTACAATGCAACTTTTGAAGAAATGAGTAGTTTTAATCCTGATGGCTACTTTTTATCTAATGGTCCTGGTGACCCAGAACCTCTATCAGAAGCTCAATTAGTAGCCAAAGAAATTATTAAAAGAGATTTACCTTTATTTGGTATCTGTTTAGGACATCAAGTAATTGCATTGGCAAACGGAATTTCTACCTACAAAATGCATCATGGACATAGAGGGATTAATCATCCAATAAAAAACTTAATTACAGGTAAAGGAGAAATAACTTCACAAAATCACGGTTTTGCTATTAATAAAGAAGAAACCGAAGCACATCCTGATATAGAGATAACACATGTGCATTTGAATGATCATACTGTTGCAGGCATTAGTTTAAAAGATAAAAAATGCTTTTCAGTACAATACCATCCTGAGGCAAGTCCGGGACCTCATGATGCCGAATATTTATTCGATCAGTTTTTTGAGATGATCAAGAACTAAAACCGATAATCCCCGAAAGGGTTTCAAATTCTTTTAGGGTTAATATTAAACGAAAACGTTGTCGTATAAAAAATCGATTAGGTAGTTAATAATCATTACAATTTCTTAAATTTACAGTACTAAAAAAATATTAAAATGTTTTCGGTACAATACCATCTTGAGGCAAGTTCAGGTCCACATCATTCATCTTATTTGTTTGGTGATTTTATAGTAAGGTTACAACGAAAAAATTGATTATTTTATAGTTATAATTAAAATGTAATTAGAGTATGAAATCATTATTTATAGTAATTTTTGTGATAATTTTTGGCACTAATTGTGTTAGCGCACAAGAAGAAATTAGTGATGTATCCTTTTTAATAATACATTCAACAAAAAACTATGATTCGGCGTTAAAAATTGCT
Organism: uncultured Flavobacteriaceae bacterium; assembly: GCA_964536675.1. Lineage (GTDB taxonomy): Bacteria > Bacteroidota > Bacteroidia > Flavobacteriales > Flavobacteriaceae > Aureibaculum. The sequence goes on along the minus strand of CAZHYX010000128.1, from coordinate 3,731 downwards.
AAAGAGGCTAGTAAAAAATTAGAGCTAAAGTTAAATTTGCGTGGATATTATGAAGATAAGATTGATGGTTTAGATACAGATGAAAAATGTGGCTGTGGCGAACTTCATGGATATCTGCCAAGAGGAAGGTTTGATAATGGAGATTTTATTAGTATAGAATATACTAATAGTTATGAAGAATTTGTAAATGGGTTTTATATAGTTGTAACATCAAGTGGAGATAAAAAAGAATTGATAAAATCACTTAATAAAGTAAAAGATTTTTACAATGATGCTTATATTAAAGAGGCGTCAGTTTATGTTGGTTGTATGCATTAATATAAAGAAAGAATAAATAAAACTATGAGTATAATAATAGAAGTACACGCAAGACAAATTTTCGATTCAAGAGGAAATCCAACTGTAGAAGTAGATGTAATTACAGAAAACGGAACTATTGGTAGAGCAGCTGTTCCTTCAGGAGCATCAACAGGTGAACATGAAGCAGTAGAATTACGTGATGGCGGAAAAGATTTTATGGGTAAAGGCGTATTAAAGGCAGTATCTAATGTGAATACTATAATTGCTGAAGAACTATTAGGTGTTTCAGTATTTGAGCAAGAACTTATCGATAAAATAATGATTGATTTAGACGGTACACCAAATAAATCAAAATTAGGTGCTAATGCTATTTTGGGAGTTTCTTTAGCTGCTGCTAAAGCTGCCGCACGTGAATTAAAGATGCCTTTATATCGTTATGTAGGAGGTGTTTCGGCAAAAACCTTACCTGTACCAATGATGAATATCATTAATGGAGGCTCACATTCCGATGCACCAATTGCATTTCAAGAATTTATGGTAATACCAATTAAAGCAACAAGTTTTAGTCATGCCTTACAAATGGGAACTGAAATTTTTCACAATCTAAAAAAAGTTTTACACGATAGAGGTTTAAGCACTGCTGTTGGTGATGAAGGCGGATTTGCACCAGCCTTAAATGGTACAGAAGATGCACTTGAAACGATTGCAATAGCAGTAAAAAATGCAGGATATAGAATGGGTGATGAAGTGATGATTGCATTAGATTGTGCTGCTGCGGAATTTTATGTGGATGGAAAATATGATTATACCAAATTTGAAGGCACTAAAGGAGCGGTAAGAACTTCAGATGAACAAGCTCAATATTTATCAGAACTTTCATAAAAATCTCCTATTATCTCAATTGAAGATGGTATGGATGAAAACGACTGGAGTGGTTGGAAACTATTAACCGAAAAAATTGGAGATAAAGTACAATTAGTTGGTGATGATTTATATGTAACAAATGTTGATAGATTATCTCGCGGTATTAATGAAGGAATCGCTAATTCTATTCTGATAAAAGTAAATCAAATAGGTACACTTACTGAGACGATAGCTGCTGTAAATATGGCACATAATGCAGGCTATACGTCGGTAATGAGCCATCGTTCTGGTGAAACTGAAGATAATACCATTGCTGACTTAGCAGTAGCGTTAAATACAGGTCAAATAAAAACAGGTTCGGCCTCTCGAAGTGATAGAATGGCAAAGTACAATCAACTCCTTCGTATTGAAGAAGAGTTAGGAGATGTAGCTTATTACCCTCAAGAAAAAGCCTTTAAAATCAATTAAAATAAGGTTTATTGTTTATTAAAATAGCGATTATTACGTCAGTAATAATCGCTATTTTATTAGTGCCAAATCATATTTGAAATATGATTGAAATTTCGTAAATTAGCATCATTCAAATTTTAATAAAAATAGATATATATGTCTGATAAAGCAAGGTTAGAGATTAACGGTGAATCATATGAATTTCCATTAGTAAAAGGAACTGAAAATGAAATAGGGATTGACATAAAAACATTAAGAAGCGTCACAAGTGGTGTAATTACCTTAGACCCCGGTTATAAAAATACAGGTTCATGTAAAAGTGCAATTACTTTTTTAGATGGTGAAAAAGGAATATTACGTTATAGAGGATATGCCATTGAAGAATTAGCAGAAAAAGCAGACTTTTTAGAGGTAGCTTACTTGCTTATTTTTGGCGAATTACCTGATGCAGAAACGTTAGAAAAATTTCATGCAGATATTAAAAAAGAATCGCTTGTTGATGAAGAAATGAAGAAGATTATTGATGCTTTTCCTAAATCAGCACATCCAATGGGTGTAATAGCATCTTTAACTAGTGCATTAACTGCATTTAACCCTTCTTCTGTAAATGTAGACTCTGAAGAAGCTATGTACAATGCTATTGTTAGAATTTTAGGGAAGTTTCCGGTGTTGGTGGCTTGGACAATGCGTAAAAGACAAGGTTTACCTTTAGGACATAGTGACAATTCTTTGGGTTATGTTGAAAATGTATTAAAGATGATGTTTAGTAAACCAAATGAAGAATATGTTCAAAATCCTATTATACTTGACGCACTTGATAAGTTGTTGATTTTACATGCAGATCATGAACAAAACTGTTCTACAAGTACGGTACGTATTACAGGTTCTTCACATGCAGGTTTATTTGTTTCACTAGCTGCAGGTATTTCTGCACTTTGGGGTCCATTGCACGGTGGTGCCAATCAGGCTGTAATTGAAATGTTAGAGGCTATTAAAGAAGATGATGGAGATACTAAAAAGTATATGGCAAAAGCTAAAGACAAAAGTGATCCTTTTCGTTTGATGGGTTTTGGACATAGAGTATATAAAAATTTCGATCCTAGAGCAAAGATTATTAAAATTGCAGCTGATGAAGTATTAGGAGATCTTGGAGTTGAAGACCCAATTCTTGAGATTGCTAAAGGATTGGAAAAAGAAGCCTTAGAAGATTCATATTTTGTTGATAGAAAGTTATATCCTAATGTCGATTTTTACTCTGGTATTATTTATCGTGCCTTAGGTATTCCTACAGAAATGTTTACCGTTATGTTTTCTTTAGGACGTTTACCAGGATGGATTGCACAATGGAAAGAAATGCGTTTAGGTAAAGAGCCTATTGGTCGTCCACGTCAAATTTATACAGGTGAAACCTATAGACCTTTTAAAACGGTAGATAAAAGATAATAATTCTATATGATTATTGAATGTCATTCTGAACGTAGTGAAGAATCTCTTTACTTTATTCAGAATGGCATTTCTATTTAAATAAATGTTTTGTCATTCCTGCGCAGGCAGCCCCGAGGTTTCGGGACATAGCATCTTAAAAAAATCATTCCGAAGTTTCGGAACAAACAGTAAAATAAATTTAGATACCAGTTTGATAAATAGTATCAATTATGCTCCAACTAAACATACAAAATGAAACTTCAAGATTAAGAGCTGTTGTATTAGGTACCGCCAAAAGTAATGGACCGACTCCAACTTTTGAGGAAGCATACGACCCAAAATCTAGAGAACATATCTTAGCAGGGACCTATCCTAAAGTTTCTGACATGGTTAAAGAAATGGAAGCGTTTACGAAAGTTTTAGAAAAATATGATGTAAAAGTATATCGCCCAAATGTCTTAGAAAATGTCAATCAGATTTTTACCAGAGATATTGCTTTTGTAATTGAAGATAAAATTATAAGTTCTAATATTTTACCAGATAGGTTAAAAGAATTAGATGCCATTGATTTTATTTATAAACAGATTTCTAAAGAAAATAGAATTATACCACCGGAAGTAGTGCATGTTGAAGGTGGTGATGTAATGCCTTGGAATGATTATATTTTTGTTGGAACCTATACGGGTGAAGAT
>CAZHYX010000127.1:0-8503 GCA_964536675.1 uncultured Flavobacteriaceae bacterium | reverse complement strand
GGTTGATTACTGGCATTTATTGAAGCCGCTCCTCGAATTAGCATATCTAAACCTCCTCCTGGTTGTGCACTGTTCTGAACAATTTGTAACCCAGCTGCTTTTCCTCTAAGGACATGTCCTATTGAAGGTGTAGACGACAATATTAACTCTTCACTTTTAACGGTTGAAATAGCTCCAGCTACATCCTTTTTTCTTTGTGTGCCATATCCTACTATGACAACTTCTTCTAAATTGTTCGTGTCTGGTAATAACTTAACGTTAATACTAGCTCTACTATTAATCAACACTTCTTGCTCAATGTATCCAACAAAAGAAAATACTAGTGTAGTTGCATCTGAAGGAACTATAATACTAAATTCACCATTAAAACCTGTTACAGCACCTATAGTTGTTCCTTTTACAGTAACTGAAGCACCTGGCATTGGCTGATCTGCTTCATCTATTACTGTACCTATTATTGTTATTTGATCTTGTTGGGATTGATTTATAAATTTGTACACTGACAAAGTTTCCATTTTGGTAAAGACTTTCCCTTTACTGATCTTCGCTGCATTTATAGAAAATGCATTCATATTAAATAAAGTCACCATCAATAATAAGGGGGTCAATTTGAATCTTAAATCAAATTTCCGTTTATAGAAATTCTTACTATTGAATTTTTTGAATTTTTTCATAATTTGGATTTTGAATTAGTAGTTTAGTTAATAACTATTTCACTTTTAACAAGTGCAAAAGCTTCTTATTTTTTTGATTTTTATTTGCTAAGTAAAAGTTTATTATTATTTTATTTTAGATTAAAATTTTTCATAATTTTTTCTTTAGTTTAAGTATTTTTGTTTTTTAAAAATTCCACCTTACAAATGCTTCCATCGCTGAATAGCTAGCTAAACCTAATTGATTGTATATAGCTGCAGTTTCTTTATTTCTATCTTCAGCTCTTTGCCAAAATTCTCTACTATCTGACCCTTGAAATACTACTCCGTCTTTTTGTGATTGATGCTTAAATATTCCTAGTCTTTTTTCTAATACTTGATCAGGGCTTAATGGAACAGCCATTTCTATTTCGCCAATTCCCCACTCTTGCCAAGCACCTCTATATAACCAAACCCTGCAGTCATTCATAAACTCTTTTGATTTCAATCTTTTAATTGCTTCAAAGACAATGTCTAAACAAACTTTATGAGTTCCGTGTGGATCAGCTAAATCTCCAGCAGCATAGATTTGGTGTGGTTTTATTTTTAAAATTAAGTCTACAACTAATTGAATATCCTTTTCTCCAATTGGTTTTTTCTCAATTGTTCCTGTTTCATAAAAAGGAAGTTCCATAAAATGAATTTGATTGTGAGGTAAACCAACAAAATCACAGGTAGCTTTAGCTTCTCCTTTTCTGATTAGACCTTTAATTGATCTAACTTCTTGACTATCAACTTCACTAGCTTTCTTATTTTTAAGAAATTCTACTGCTTTCTTATAAATACGATCTGCTTCTAAGCTTTTAATTTCGAATTTCTCATTAAAATCACAAACAAAATTTGCGTATCGAACAGCTTCGCTGTCTAAAACAGCTATATTTCCAGAGGTTTGATACCCTACATGAACTTCATGACCTTGTTGTTGTAATCGAATAAAAGTACCTCCCATACTAATAATATCATCATCAGGGTGTGGACTGAAAATCAATACTCTCTTTTTTGCAGGTTCTGCTCTTTCAGGTCTTTTACTATCATCAGCTCCTGGTTTTCCACCGGGCCATCCTGTAATTGTATTTTGTAAATTGTTAAATATTTGAATATTGATGTCGTATGCAGGACCATAATTAGCTAGAAAATCACTCATCCCGTTTTCAATATAATCTGCATCAGTAAGCATTAAAATCGGTTTTTTCAAATACAGTGCCAGCTCTAAAACAGCCTTTCTTACTAGTTTATCAGTCCAAACAACCTCTTCTACTAACCAAGGTTTATTTATTCTTGTTAATTTGGAAGAAGCTTCTTTATCTAAAACAAATATTACATTATTATGTTCTTGTAAAAAAGAAGCTGGAACTTGATTACTAATAGTTTCTTCAACAGAAGTTTTAATGATATTAGATTTTCCTTCACCCCAAGCCATTAAAATGACTTTTTGGGCCTCCATAATTTTTTTCACTCCTAAAGTTATTGCTGTTCTAGGTGTATTGGTTAGTCCTAAAAAGTCTTTACTAGCAGCAACTCTTGTAATATGATCTAATGCTACTAACCTCGTTTTAGAGTTTTGTAATGAGCCCGACTCATTAAATCCAATATGTCCATTACCTCCAATTCCTAAAATTTGTAGGTCTATACCTCCTAGGGATTCAATTTTCGCTTCATAATCTCGGCAATAATTTGCAATTTCTCCTTTAGATAGTGTTCCATCCGGGATATTATAATTTTCTGGTGGTATGTCTATTCTATCAAATAATAATTCTTTCATAAACCGTACATAACTATTTACAGAATCAGGTTCCATTGGGTAGTATTCATCTAAGTTAAAGGCTATTACATTTTTAAAACTTAGACCTTCTTCTTTATGCATTCGTACTAGTTCAGCATATAGACCTTTGGGTGAAGATCCTGTTGCAAGCCCTAAAACACAATGCTTATTATACTTCTGTTTTTCAATAATTAATAATGCTATTTCTTTAGCAATAGATTTTGATGCTATTGATGAGTCTTCAAAAACAATAGTATTAATGTTTTCAAATCTTTTCTCAAAATCTGTCGCTTTATCTATATTACTTTTTAACATTATTCTATTCCTGTAATTTTTTTTATTATTTTCTAGACCAACTTCTATATTTATGCCCTTTAAAGGCAAAAAACAAAATCATTAAATATGCTGGGATTAATATTAAGTATGCTATTTGATTTCCACTTTTTGCTGATTCTAAAGTTCTAGCAGCTTCGTTAGCAATATTGATTTTATCTACCCAAAAACCATAAAGCAAAGGAAATACTGCACCTCCAATTATCGCCATAATCAGCAATGCACCTCCTACTTTTGTATAACCATGTAAATCTTGAAGTGCCATTGGCCAAATTGCAGGCCAACAAAGTGAATTAGCAAGTCCTAAAAGAGCAACTAAAATAATTACAACTGGCAAAACTGGTAAATAAGGCAATTGAACCATAATAGCTGGAGAAATTAATACAATTAAAAGGACGATAATTAAACCTAAAAATCCAGATATTTTAAGTGCATTAACTTGAGAAAGATATTTTGGTATAAAAATAATTCCTAAAATATAGCCTATTACCATAGCGGTCATTGTAAAGGAAGTTAACTTTAGATAGAAATCTCCATTCTCACCATAAACCCCTAACTGTTTGCCAAAACCTCCAATGGAGTCTCCTGCCAAAACTTCTGCAGCTACATATAACATCAAAGTAATGACTCCTAAAACCAGTTGAGGGTAATTAAGTACATCTTTAATCTGTTTGAAAATGCTTAAATGTGCAACGTGACCATCTTGGTCTAAATCAATTTCAGGTAGTGGAGAAAATTTAATAAGAACAGCTAATACCAAAATTATCAGACCCATATATATATATGGAGTTTGTAATTGTAAGGCAAGAGCATCTAGAGCTCCTGATTTGGCTGCATCATCAAGCAATGCGATTTTATCTTCAGTATAATCTGACATATTTGATAAAACCAATGCAGTTAATGCAAGTGGTGCTATAAATCCTGCCAGTTTATTTGCAATACCTAAAACACTAATTCTTGCTGCTGCACTATCACGAGGTCCAATTACTACAACATAAGGATTGGCAGCTGTTTGTAAAATAGCTAAACCTGTGCCCATTACGAATAGTGCTATTAAGAATAAACTATAAGTACGTACTCCGGCAGCAGGGTAGAACATAAAAGCACCAATTGAAATGACAACTAATCCTAATGATAACCCATTTTTATAGCCAACTTTTTCTATTAGCCAAGATGAAGGAATTGCCATTACAAAATAAGCAATATAAAAGGCAAAGGTTACAAAATAAGCTTGTGATTCAGTAAGTTCACAAGCCAATTTAAAGAATGGAATTAATGGACCATTTAACCAAGTTACAAATCCAAAAATAAAGAATAAGGCAGTTAAAATAACCATTGGAATCAATGTGTTATTCTCCTTTTTCGTTAATAAACTTTCGGTTTGCATAATCTTGTTTTCCTTATTGTTTTATAATTTCTTCTACATTCCAATTAAAATTTGAATACTGAACTTTTAGATATTCTTTTACTTCAGTTATATCTTCTTTTGCAGTTAAATCTGGAACATGTTCAGATAGTGGCATTCCTAAAACTGTATTCGGATAATCTTTAAGCATATTTAATAATGCAGTAGGCAATTCTTTTTCATTTCTTTCAGGATGAACAGGGCAATTTTTTAAATATGGATATAACTTTTCACCATCAAATTTAAAAGCATTCATACTTACTCTTAATTTACCGTCCTTACCTCTAAATTTTACGATATTATTAGCAGATGGCTTCTCTATAATATCAATTAGGTTATTGGATGAATCTAATCTTGCTAGAGCAAATCTTGCAATTTTTTCTGAAGGAAATTTCAAAGCATCTCTGTCATAACTAATGAATGCGTTTAGACTATCATTTTCCCTCAATTTAGTTAAAGCCTTTACGGAATATAAATTGTCACTATTACAAACAGTATATGATTGTTTATTTAATTCAGGATATTGATCTACAGCTTGATATAATGCATCTGCAGTTCCGAATGGCTTAACTCTTCCTTTAGGAATATATTGAATTGCAAAAGAAATATTTAATCCATTAAAATTGTTGTTTTTATCTTGATAACCATAAAACTTTTTAAATAAGCCTCCTTGCTCGCTTATTACAATATATATATTGCTATATCCTGCTAATTTTGCATTATAAAGTAGATAGTCAAGCAAAGGCCTTCCTTTTGGACCAACTCCAATGAGTGCTTTACTTCTTTCATTAGCCTGTGCTATTTCTTCTTTACTCAAATTTCTTTGTAAAGGTTGTTTTTTCATTCTTGATGAAGCACCTCCAGCTAAAATTATTAAATTATTATGCATATCTTTTTAAGGTTATTAATATATTCTTATTCCTGGATCAACGGATACACCATAAGCCTCTTTAGCACCAGCACTTATAATGGCTTTAACTATTGATGGTTCATTTTCAGGTTCTGCTATAACAACAATACTCCCTCCGCCTCCAGAACCAACTATTTTTGCCCCATAAGCCCCTGCATTTAATGCTGCATCAATCATATCATCAATTCTTGGAACAGTTATCTTTAGTAAATTTTTCAAAACCATGTGATGTTCATTCATCAATTCACCAACTTTTTTTAAATCAATTTCAGATTTTTTAAATTCTTTTAAAGCTTCTTTCGTATAGTAATGGTTTTTAATTGCGGCTTCGAAATATGGAATTAATTTAGGTGATAAACATTTGCTATATCTATTTAAATCTTCAACCTCAGTTTTACATAAATCAAAACCTTTAAAGTTATTTTTAACAATATCGATTGCATTTAAGGTATTTCCTTTTACTTCGGTTATTAAACCTACAGTTTCTTTTGGTATGCCAGAAACTCCTGTAATAAGTCCATTTAATTCAACTCCAATAACATTACATGAAAAAGGATTAGATGTATTTATATGAACGATATTACCGACACCTATACTATAATGATCCATCATTCCTCCAGGTTCACCATGCTCTAACACTTCAGACTCATACCCGATTTTTGAAATAAATTCAGGTGTAATTTCATTATTCAATCCAAAAGTATTCACCAAAAAATTTATCCATGCCATCAACAATGCTGAAGAACTTGAAGTTCCTGAATTGATAGGAACAGTTCCCTGTACTGAAATATCATATCCATAATTCGGAACACATCCATACCTTTTTAAAACTCTTAAAGAAGACGCAAAGTAATCTCGAGGTTCTAAAACAGAAAAAGTTTCTTTAATACCAATAATTCGCACTTCATCTATATCTTTCATATCTATCTTGAATTCCCCCCTATTATTCTTAACAGCTATTAATTTTATATATCTGTTAATCGCACAGGCAATAACTGGCAAGCCTAAATAATCTTGGTGATCTCCAAACAAACATGTTCTGCCAGGAGCAATAGAAGTTATCGTTTTTATATCAGTTTTTACATCCATTTTTGAGATAAAATTCAGGTTAAAAATTGTTTACATTAACCTAATAATTGAGCTAATGTACATGTAAGTTTTTAATTTACAAAGGATTTTTAAAGAAAATGTGTTCGAACACACAATAAAGCGTGTTCGAACACATTAATTTTATGTGCTCGAACACGTTATTTGATTTTTAAAATAGTAATCTATATATTTGTATAATGAAGATTAAATATACTATTAAAGATATTGCAAAATTAGCAGGTGTATCTATGGGTACTGTAGATAGAGTATTGCACAAAAGAGGTAAAGTATCTAAAGAAGCACTAGATAAAGTTAATACTATTCTAGAGGAAATTGATTACCAACCGAACTTGATGGCCAGAAGTTTGAAAAACAACAAAATGTTTAGTATCTGTGTTTTAATACCGAATCCTGATATGGATCCATATTGGGGCCCATGTTTAGAAGGTATTTTGGATGCCAAAAAGGAATATACTCCATTTAACATATCCATTGAAACCTTTTATTTTAACCCCGAAAGTACAGCATCATTTATAGAAACTAATGAATTGATTCTAAATAAGGCTCCTGATACCGTTTTATTAGTACCACTATTTTTTAAAGAAACGTTAACTGTTGTTCAAAAATACAGAGCTTCGAAAATTCCTGTAGCAACTTTTAATAATCAATTGCATTCACATTCTATAAGTAGTTTTGTAGGTCAGGATTTAATTCAAAGCGGGAGAGTCGCTGCAAAATTATTCGATTCAATCTTGAAAAAAGGAAATATTGCAATTATCCATATAAATGAAGTATTTAAAAATGCTATACATATGCAGGAAAAAGAAAAAGGTTTTAGAAATTATTTTAAGGAACTGCAAAATTCTAATTATAAAATAATAACCTGCAAATTAAAACAACCAAATTTTGAAAAAACCTTAACGGATTTTATGCAAGAGTATCCTTCTATTTCTGGAATTTTTATAACTACTTCAAAAGCATATCAAGTTGCAGCTTTAATTGAAAAAAAATATAAAAATAAAATTACAATTATTGGTTATGATTTATTAGATGAAAATATAAAATATTTAAACAAAGGAGTCATTGATTTTTTGATTAATCAAAATCAGAAAAGGCAAGCCTATCTCGGAACAACAAATTTAATAGAACACTTTATTTTTGACAAAGAAATTTCAAGAGAGATATTGTTACCAATAGATATAATTAATTCTGAAAACGTAAAATACTATTTGACATAAAAATCAAAATTAATCCAATAAATAAAATATCCCGAAAGAAGATGGTATATGAAAGTTTGGAGTTTTAGATTTAGGTTTAACCCAAGAAATCCATGTTGGTTCATATTCCACATCATTCTTCTTATCATATTTTGCACCAAAAACACCAACTTCAATCTTATCATCATTAATCAAATCTAATTTTTTTAAATAGTTAATACTTATAGATCCTTCAACAATAAAACCCTCCTTATTTATATTAGATTTTACTAGTAAATCTTTCTTTGAAAAATTCCAATCAAATTCGAAATTCTTATTAGGAAAAGCTCTAAAGTCCATAACTCTTGATGTTGCATCTATTTCTAAACAATAATATGGATTCAATTTTTCATCTTTTCTAAAAAAAAGCTCAACTCTATCAGAATTTCCAATACTATTAAAACTATTATCTGTTTTGTCTATGTATATTGATTTATCACTAATCTTAAATTGAAATAATAAATTTTTACCATCCCATAAAGATCTAAATTCAATTTTTTTAGGTTTTATATTATTCCATGGGCTTATGAAATCTGAAATTACATCAGCTCTATTCCATATAAGTTGATCTCCATAACCGTTAATTATTAATTCATCTTTTTCTATACGAATTACATTAAATTTTTTCATTATCAAAAAAGATATTACTAATTTATTATTTTCGATATTAATTGAGGTGTCCTAAACTATGTTCTAAATGGGCATATCAAAATGATTCTAATAATTCTGAACTCCAAAAAAGAACCAAAGCACTTCGGAGCAAAGTTATATCAATTTATTATTTGATGAACTACCTTTTAAAATAATTAATTCACAGATACGATAAAAGTCAATTTTTTATATATGGACACCTTTATTAATTCATTTGCATCAAAATTTCCATAGACAATATAAATTTTTGAAACACTATCGGGATAATGTAATAAAATTTAGAGCAGTATAGGGAAAACTATGGAAACCCTTTAGGGAACAAAGATAACACCTTTCTTCTAACTTATTTACCACAACCTACTACACAACAATACCACTACAAAATAATCCATTGCTTATTTAAAA
>CAZHYX010000126.1:0-8507 GCA_964536675.1 uncultured Flavobacteriaceae bacterium | reverse complement strand
GTGCTTCCTCTTTCTTGAATCATCTTGATGTTCTTTAATATTCTCATTTGTTTTGTAAAATTCGAAAATCATATGTTTATCTTTAAGGCCATATTTTAATTTAGGTATTTTCACAAATTCCTCCATCAATTTTGCAATTTCTTTACTACTTGAAAAAATGATATCACTAGGTTTATTATGCAAAGTTGTAAGTTTCAATATTGAAAGTTTTTGATTTGCATCAATGATGGATGCTAAAGGAGCTTCAATACTTTTTACAATTTGTAATAAGGCATCAGATGAGTTCCAATCTATTTTTTGTCTATCTAAATTCATTTTGAATACATTTTTAAAGTTAATCTTCTTGTTTACTCACTTGATTTAAGCGCTATAAGAGTTTGTATTCACTGCTGAAGATGAACTCATAGAAAGCACATTAGGTTCATTTAAAATATCTATTGCTAGTTCCTTATTCTTATTATAAAATCCAATGAGTCCATCGTAAGTCATTGATATTGGAATGGTTTCAGATCCTAAATAATTTATTGATTTACCTATAACACCTGTTTTTATACCTAACAAAGACAATATTCGTAATAGTTTACGATCACATTCAGCAAAAGCTATATTATCCTTATGATTACAAATAGGTGCTATAGCACAAACCATTAATTGTTTAAACAAATTAATGCCTTGCACATCTTTTTTTATAGCAAACCGACCGATATGATAAATGTTATTTATGCTAGTATTCTTAATTGTCAAAAAAGGATTAATTCCAAATATTTTTTGAAGAGGTAGGACATCTAAGTAATTCCATCTTAAAACGCGAATAGATCCCACAATAGACCCTAAATAATCTTTTGCAGTATAAATGTCAGAATCTTTATAGTAGTCTATTTCTTCATTATAAATAGAATTAACATCTCTTTTATAATCTTCTGGTAAGATGTTATTTGGATGATGTTTAAAATTTTCTGTAACGATAAATTTTGCTAAATCTAATATTTGATTTGCTTCAAGTTTTTCTAAATAGTTTTTTGTGAGTAGCATATTTGTATATTTTACTCTCAAATCTACCTTGTCAAATCAGCTCATTTACTACACAAAATAGTAGTTATCAGGATATTATATAAAAACTACACTAAAGTGTAGTTAAATATGCTTTTGTCAAAAAATCACTATATTTGTTACATAGGAAATTTTAAATTAGGGGACATGGGAAACATTAATGACTTTTTTTCTTTCGGGAATACAGTTAATAATATTTCTAATAATGATCAGAAACAAACTGCAAATTATTTAGAGCCAATTGAAGCATTTGCAAGAACTACTTATAAGAGTATTTATGTTATTGATTATCAAAAAAAAGGGTTTGAGTATGTTTCTGATAACCCTCTATTTTTATGTGGTCATACAGCTGAAGAAATAAAAGAAATGGGGTATGCTTTCTATTTTAAGTATGTTATAAAACCTGATTTACAGCTACTTTTAAAAATAAACACTATCGGATTTGAATTTTATGATAGAATACCTCTAGAAGAACGAAAGAACCATACAATATCTTATGATTTTCATCTAAAAAACCAAGATGGAAAAATCATTTTAATTAATCAAAAATTGACTCCTTTATTTTTAACTAATGATGGAAAAATATGGAAAGCCTTATGTATCATATCACTTTCAGCTGAACATAATTCTGGTAATATAAAAATTTATAAAAAAGGGGATAATAAAATTTTTAAGTACGATTTGGAAGGTGATTTTTGGAAAGCTAGCGAAAAAATAAAATTATCTAGTAGAGAAAAAGAGGTTCTTCAATTCTCTACTAGAGGTTATACCATAAATGAAATTGCAGAAACTATTTTTGTCTCTCCTGACACGGTAAAATTCCATAGAAGAAAATTATTCGACAAATTGGAAGTAGCAAATATATCTGAAGCAATAGCTTATGCTACAAATAATAAACTTCTCTAATTATTCGTTCATTATTGTGGATAGATAAAACTCAGGAAAATTTTTAACCTCTTTATTAGTGGCAATATTAAAAAGTATATGTGTACACATTGCTGCCACTATCCAAGAAGCAACAGATAATTGAGGCGGGGGCAAATCTTCATTTTCACTTTTGTACTTTTCTATAATTTCATCTATCCAATCATGTGGTGCACCCCAAAACTTTAAATAACTAGACGCATATTTCACCATATTAACCTCTGTAAAATTTTCATTTGGTTTTTCTATTGCATTTAATAATAATCCTTTGGGAGTAATTACCGTCACCAAACCTCCCCATCCTAAATTATATGGATGTAAAACTGGAATATTTTGTTGTTGACAAATTTTATCAAATACTAAAGGAACTTTCGAAGAAAAATCTAAAGCATTAATGGCTATTTTATGCCCCTTAACATATTTCTTAACATTCTTCTTAGTTAAGAAGGAATTAAAAACTGTTATGTTTGCTTTCTCATTAATGGATTTAAGCCTTTTTCTTATGGCTTCAGTTTTATCTATAGAAATATCATTTTCAGTGTAATTCTGTCTATTCAAGTTGGATAACTCTATTTGATCTCCATCAATAATAGTCATATTTTCAAAACCTAGACGCAAAGCACATTCTGCTATTACACTTCCTATACCACAGCCTCCTAAAATTATTGGACAATTTTTAATTGTTTCTTGCTCTTCTACAGTAAGGTAGATTCTATTTCTACTATATCTAGCTTCCATTATTTAATATTTTTTACAAAAATAGTAATCAAATTGTTGTCAAACCTTACTCAAAAAGGTAGTTTTTCTGAAATATATTTATAAATTTAATTTTGTTTTATTACTAAAATTGATTGATTTCTACTAGAGATATTTAAGATGCTTTTACTAAAAAAAACTAACTAACTTTGGAGAATACTTGTATATAGACAATTATAAAAATTAATAATAACACCTAATGCTATATCAGCATTTTTATGCAAAAAGTTACCTTGATAACTAATCGTTGTGCTTAAATGAGTATGTCTATATAACTTTTGCAACATCTGTTGCGAAACTTTATCACTAGCAATGTTACCAAAACTATGTCTGGCAATATGATTTGTAATTATCTTATCAACATCTACTTGTAAAGCTTTCATAGCTAAATTTTTATTAAATTTTTTAATTATTGAATATATTGCTTTTGAATCTCTACTACTGAGTTCGTAAGGTTTGACTATTTAGAATCAATACTAGACTTAGGATCTAGTGCCGTAAGGTGTGGGGGTTCGACTCCCTTCAGCCGCACAAAAAGCTCTCAAGAAATTGAGAGTTTTTCATTAAAAAAAGCCTTCATTTTTTTGACGGGTATAACATTTGGCTGTTTTGCTATCAATTATTTAGTTTATACTCATTTAATACGTTTCAATATTAAATACTATTAAAGCATTTTAAAAGGATTATTTTTTATAGAACTCCTTAACATATTTAATCTCATAGTCTAATTTTTTTAACCTCATTGTTAATTTAAAAGCTTCTCTAAAGAAGCATTTAGTCCATTGAATTTTTCTAAATTACCAGTCTTAAGCTTGATAAGGTTTTGTAATTTCCATTGCACCGCAGGGAATCGTTCAAAATCATAAATACTCCAATCGGGATTCACATTATTAAAACTTAGTAAAAATTTCTTGTCTTTGTTCGTCAAGTTTTTATGTATAACATCAATCAATTCAATTCTACTCTTTTCAAAGTCTTCATAAGAAAATAATTCTGAACTCATACCGTCAAATTGATTGGCCATTGTTTCTCGCTGATTTATGAGATTGGGCTGTAACATTTCATTTAATGGACGATTACTACTTAAAAGACATAGTATAAATCCTTTTTTAATATCATTAGTGAATCCTTCATTTTGCAATAAGTATTTTATATCAAACAAATCTCTAGGATGCTGACGGTCTAAAGCAGCACAGATTTCGCCATACAATTGCCCTAAGGAAACTACAGAAATAGCGCAAAAAGCGTCAAATTCCTCTTGAGTTTTTTCGCATAATGGCAGCTTTACTGTTTCACCAATTAGACCTCTATTTATTTGATTGACTTCTATTTTTATTTGAGCCTTAGGAGTAGTGACTTGTAGCTTTAAAATGTTCTTCTTTAAAGCAATCTGAGCTTCAGGCAATATTTTCTCAAGACTCTTTTTTATGTGACCAAGCGCATCAACAATATTTTTCAAAGACGTATTTCTATCTTCTATAGGAATGTAGGTTAAATCAATATCTACAGATAATCTAGGCATATCCCTAATAAATAAGTTAATGGCTGTACCTCCATGTAGTGCGAAACAAGATTCTTTTGCTACTTCTGGTAACACTTGTAACAATAGAGAAACTTGATGCTTATAATTACTCATAATTTGCTAATGCTTTAGGGATAGTGATACGATACTTAGATATATAAACTCCATTTTTCACTAAAGAGCGCTTCCCTTTTCCAAGATTTATTTTTTCTAAATCTATAAATTTGAACCAATCATGTTGCGATTTTTCTGCCATATATAAGAAAAGGCGTTTTACTTTTATAGAAGTGCATTGTTCTAGGAGTTCCTGTACTTGATTTGGTCTAAGATTATTAAGACCTTCCATTATTTCGTAACACTCAACAAATTCTTGTTTTTTGGGTACTAGATATAAGCATTCTAACAAGGCTCTTATTGAATTGGATATTTGTAAACTAAAAGTGCTTTGTTCTAAAGTTTTCAACCCTGCTTGGGGAGGAAGAAAGGATGAACTAAAGTAATTTACTTTTAAACCCCAATCATATTTAGAAAACCAAGCAGGTAATTTTTCTTTGCTACCACCAAACAAGATTATTTGTTGCGTAGATAATTCAAGATAATGCGCTTTTCCTAGTAAAGATAAAGCTGTTTTTCCTCCTAAATGAACGCTCGATTTAGATTGTTGTTGTAACGCATATAAGGCACCTTCATAGGTAGGTTTCTCTCCTACCCGCATCCAAGCACCCGTACCTATTGAGTAAAGCCAATTACTCTTCTTATAGCGATTTAACAATTGTGTTGAAAACCCATTTTCGGTTAACCATGAACTTAAATATACAACTCCAGAGGGTTGAGAATTAAGTAGGCGGTTTATTTTTTGTTCTTTTTCCAAACTAATAGTTTCTGTTTTCAGATTTTTTTAAACCATAAGAATATAACTTAAGTTTATTTTAAATCAAATATACAAACTATTAGTTTGTGTATTCTAATATTTTTAAACATTTATTTTGATTAAAAATACTATTAATCTTCAAAAAAACTTTGGAAATAGATAGTATTCATACAATATTCCTGCAATTTAAACTCGTAAAAACTCCCATCAAAAGACTTAGATCTCATATGTTTTTTATAAGAAAAGTAGGATTTTCACGTTCTTAGTTGTTTAGTCTATATAAAAGCTAAACATTATGAAAAAAATATTTGAAAAAATAAGCTTATTAGCTATTAATTACTTAACTGTTTTACCATTGTTGTTTTTTTTACTCTTTACAAATCAGAGTAAAGAATTAAGTAAATTGTTATCTGTATTAAAAACTAGCTCTGATTTTCAAGGCTAAAAACTTCTACGACACTCAATTAAAACTCCAGTTTTTGTAGTTTGAAGAGGCTTCTAGTGAATTTTCTATATTATCCGGTAAGGCAGGAAAAAAATCTATTGAGGTAATAGATTCTATTTTATCTATTGAAACCACAAATTTATACAATGGTTGTTTTGATTCTTGATGAGGTATTAAAAAAGCAATCGCTTTTATTTTGGGTTTTGAATAATCTAATAATATTTTATAAAATTGTGTTGGCACAGCAACTCTTTCTCTACCAATAGTTGATAGTTTATCATTTAAAACACCTCCGGTAATCACATATAATTGCCTTTCTTTATTTACCCAATAGCGCGTTTTTTGTTCTAACCGATTCCAAACACCAGCATTAAAATCTAATTTTTGAGGTGATATATTAGAGGTTAAAAAGGTTTCATCATAGGCTTCTTTAGAAAACTTTCGGTCGCCGGCAGGGCATAAATGTCCTTTGCTATATCCTGATTTTTTATAGTTTTTATAATCGGCTGACTTCGTTTTCACTTTTTTGTCTCTTATAAAATATGGACGTTTCCTGTGAGTTCTTGAAATATGTTCTCTTTTAAGTTCATAAGCTACCCATTCAGCTTGTTCAGCTTCTTCATTATAAGATAAGGTATAATAATTATGCGAAATAACTTGATTGGTTGTTGAAGTGGGTAAATAATTAAAAGAAGATTCACTTATCGGATTTACATTTTCATCAACTTTATTTTCTCCGCTTGACGGATTAAAAAGATAAATAATTAAACTTATCAGTAAAATGAGTAACGGGTATACAAATGCTTTATTTTTCAAGTACTTCTTTTATTCTTTTAAAGGCTTCTTTTAATTGGTCCGTAGATGCTGCATACGAAATTCTAATATATCCAGGAGCTCCAAAAGCATCACCGGTTACTGTAGCTACATTCGCTTTTTCTAGTAAAAATAATGAAAAATCAGTTGCATTATTTATTGATAAACCATCAATATTTTTTCCAAAGAATGAAGACACATCCGGAAATACATAAAAAGCACCACTTGGTTTATTAACGGCTATGCCATCAATATCTTTTATCATGTCAAGTACTAAATCTCTTCGAGCCCTAAATTCATCAACCATAAATTGAATTTTTGAAACAGGAGCATCTAATGCAGTTATAGTAGCACGTTGAGCAATACAATTAGCACCTGATGTAATTTGACCTTGCATTTTATTACACGCTTTTGCAATCCATGCTGGTGCACCAATATAACCAATACGCCATCCAGTCATAGCGAAAGCTTTTGCCACGCCATTTACGGTAATAGTTCTATCATACATACTTTCAATAGCGGCAAAACTAAAATTTGGTTGTCCATAATTAATATGCTCATAAATTTCATCTGAAAGGATATAAATATTAGGATGCTTTTCTAAAACTTTTGCCAATGCTCTATATTCATTTTCAGTATATGACGATCCGCTTGGGTTATTAGGTGAATTAAAGAAAATCATTTTTGTTTTAGGCGTAATTGCCGCTTCTAGTTGTTCAGGTGTAATTTTAAAATCAGTATCAATAGTTGAAGGAATTTCAATATAGGTAGCTTCTGCCAATATACTTATGGCTGAATAGCTTACCCAATAAGGAGCAGGTAGTAAAACTTCATCACCAGGATTTAATAATACCATTGCTACATTGGCAATAGACTGTTTTGCACCAGTTGAAACTACTATTTGACTTTCATCATAATCTAAGCCATTATCACGCTTAAATTTTCTACAAATTGCTTCACGTAATTCTAGATAGCCATTTACTGGTGTATATGAATTATAATTCTCATCAATAGCTTGTTTGGCGGCTTTCTTAATAAAATCAGGAGTGTTAAAATCAGGTTCACCTAAACTTAAACTTATGATGTCTTTGCCTTCAGCTTTTAATTCTCTGGCTTTTGCAGCCATAGCTAAGGTTTGCGAAATGGGTAAGCTATTAATTCTATCAGAAAGACAATTTTTCATGAGTTTGATTTAAGATGCTAAATTAATAAATTCCGAATTACAAATCTTATATAAGTCCCAATAAAAAAATTCCAAAAGATTAAACTTTTGGAATTTCATATTTTTCTATTCAAATTTTTTTCTTTTAAGCCATTACTGGTTTTTTACCCAAAACGTTTAATTGGTTGTAATGTTCTTGAACAGCTTTCCACATTGTTTTATACTCATTGTAAGGTAAACTAAATTCTTTAGCAGTTTTCTTTACAATTTCAGCCATTTTTTTATAATGTACATGACTAATATGAGAAAATAAATGATGCTCTACCTGATAGTTTAATCCACCAGTAAAAAAACGAACCAGCCAGTTTTTAGGAGCAAAATTAGAAGTGGTATATAATTGATGAATTGCCCATGTATTTTTTATATTTCCATTTTCATCAGGTTGAGGCATTTCAGTATTTGGCATTACATGTGCTAATTGAAAAACGACACTTAAAATGATACCTGCTGTATAATGCATAATTAAAAAACCAATTAGTACCTGCCACCAAGTAAATCCTAAAAACAATGGTAATGCAACCCAAACAGCATAATACACAATTTTACCAATGATCAATTTCGTCCACTGTGTAGCTGGATTTGGAAACTTACCATACGATAATTTTCTTTTTAAATATTTATATGATTGTTTGAAGTCGGTTGTAATTGCCCAATTTACTGTAAGTAGTCCATATAAGAAAAAAGCGTAATATTTTTGATATCTATGAATTTTCAACCATTTGGCATGTTTTGAAAAACGGATGATTCGACCTGCATCAATATCTTCATCATGACCTTGAATATTAGTATAGGTATGATGTAAAACATTATGTTGTACTTTCCAATTGTAATCATTTCCAGCTAAAATATAAATACTACTTCCCATTAATTTGTTAACCCATTTTTTACTTGAAAAAGAGCCATG
>CAZHYX010000125.1:2080-8573 GCA_964536675.1 uncultured Flavobacteriaceae bacterium | reverse complement strand
ATATAATTTTAAGTTTGATTAGTAGAAATAAAACCCCGATAAAACATGGATAAATTTTTTATTCATATATATAATACATTCCGCAAAAGGAAAATATTAGGCGTAGGCTTACTAGTAGCTTTGTTCTTGTTGTTGGGCTTTATAGCATCAAAGCTTCAGTTTGAAGAAGATATTTCAAAATTGATACCTTCTTCAGAAAAATCAAACATAACGAGTAAAGTTTTAGAACATGTAAATTTTGCCGATAAAATTATAGTCTATCTCGAAACAAACAAAGAGAATAATGAAGATAATTTAACGCAATATGCCTCTGAGTTTATAGATAGTTTAAAAGCCTGTTGCAGTCCCTATATAAAAGAAATTCAAGGAATAATAGAAGACGAAGAGATTAGCGAAACACTCGATTTTATTTATCAAAATATACCGTTATTTTTAGATGAGAATGATTATAAAATTATAACTAACAGAATTGAAAAAGGCAGTATTAAACAACTAACTCAAGCCAACTATAAAACACTTATTTCTCCTACAGGAATTATTGCGAAAGAAACCATTTTAAAAGACCCGTTGGGTTTGTCTTTTTTAGGATTAAAAAAATTGCAACAATTAAAAATTGATGATAGTTTTAATATTCATAACGGATTTTTAATTACCAAAAACAATAAAAATCTATTACTGTTTATTATACCAAAGTTAGCAGCTAATGAAACAGATGGCAATACCATTTTTGTAAATAAATTGTATAAAATTCAAGAGCAGTTAAATCAAAAATTTAAAGGTAATGTTTCGAGTGAGTATTACGGGTCAACCGTTATTGCAGTCGCCAACGCCAATCAAATAAAATATGATATTCAATTTACGATTAGTATTGCATTGTCAATTTTATTACTTATTTTAATTTTTTTCTATAGAAAATTATTGGTTCCAATTATTTTATTTATTCCCACTATTTTTGGAGCCTTAATTGCCATTGCTGTACTCTTTTTTATCAAGCAAAAAATATCAGCCATCTCTTTAGGTATAGGCTCTGTTTTACTAGGTATTACACTAGATTATTCACTACATGTTTTAACGCATTTTAGAAACAATAATAACGTCAGAGCCTTGTATAAAGATGTTACCAAGCCCATTTTAATGAGTAGTATAACTACGGCTGTGGCATTTCTTTGCTTGTTGTTTTTAAAATCTGAAGCATTACAAGATTTAGGCATTTTTGCTGCTGTAAGTGTCATAAGTGCATCAATTTTTGCATTGTTATTTATTCCGCATGCTTATACTGTAAAAAGAAATGAATCTAAACAAAGAGAAACAATAATAGATAGAATAGCATCATATAGATTTAGTAAGAATAAGTATTTAATTATAGGATTTGTATTAATCTTTTTAGTTAGCTTATTTACATACAGAAATGTAATTTTTGATAAAGACATTTCAAAAATGAATTTTCAAACGGAAGCTTTACTAGCTACTGAAAAAAAGCTAGATAAACTGATTAATATGGCATCAAAATCAATTTATGTTACTGCCTACGGTAACACTATTGATGAAGCATTACAACATAACGATTCCGTATTTAAAACATTAAATATACTTAAAGAAAAGGATGATATTTTAAGTTTTAGCGCAATAGGATCAATAGTTTTATCGCAGAAACAACAACAAGAGAAAGTGAATAAATGGAACGATTTCTGGATAAGTTCAAAAAAAGATTCACTTCAAGAAAGGTTAATTAAAAGTGGTAGAGAAATTGGTTTTAAACCATCAACTTTTAAAAAATTCTATAGTCTTTTAGATTCCGATTTTAAACCAATATCAATTAATGAGTACAGAAAACTGAAAATGTTGTTTGTAGATGAATTTATATCAACCAAAAGTGACGATTTTGCGACGGTAGTTTCGCTCGTTAAAGTGAAAAATGAAAACCTTAAAATGGTTGTTGATAGATTTGATAAGATACCTCAAACAGTTATTATTGACAGACAACATATGAACGAAACCTTTTTAGGAAATCTAAAAAATGATTTTAATAAACTCATTGTTTATTCATTAATTGCGGTAGTAATTATTTTACTATTCTTTTTTAGGAATATTGAATTGACATTAATAACGATAATTCCAATTGCTTTAACGTGGGTTATAACCATTGGTATAATGGGATTGTTAGGTGTAAAATTTAATATTTTTAATATTATAATTTCAACATTTATTTTTGGCTTAGGTATTGACTATAGTATTTTTATTACCAACGGATTGCTAAAAGAATATAAATATGGAGTTAAAGAACTAAAGACCTATAAAACATCTATACTGTTATCAGTAATTACTACAATTTTGGGATTAGGTGCTTTGATATTTGCGAAGCATCCTGCATTAAAATCCATTTCAATTGTTTCTATTATTGGTATTTTATCAGCAGTGTTTGTTGCCTTTACAATTCAACCATTGCTTTTTAGATTTTTTGTTACAGGTCGTACTAAAAAAGCCTTAGCTCCACTACGTATCAGAACATTTTTACACGCAATGATATTGTTTACTTTTTATGGTCTAGGCGGTATGATATTATCATTATTTAGTATCACTATTTTAAGGATTCTACCTTTTTCTAAAAAGAAGAAAATGAAATGGCTACACAATGCAATCGCTAAATTGGTAACTGCAGTATTGTATGGTAATCCTTTTGTGAAAAAAGAAGTGATCAATCCACATAACGAAACCTTTGAAAAACCTGCAATTATCATTTCTAATCATGTTTCATTTTTAGATACATTAACAATTGGTTTAGCAACAGCTAATGTTATTTATTTAGTAAATGATTGGGTCTATAAATCACCAGTTTTTGGTCTGTTAGCACGAGTTGTTGGTTTTTATCCCGTTTCAAGTGGAGTTGATGGTAGTTTAGATCATTTAAAAGAAAAAATGCATCAAGGCTATTGTATGGTTGTGTTCCCTGAAGCGCGACGTTCCTTTACAAATAAAATCGGTAGATTTCACAAAGGAGCTTTCTTTTTAGCCAATAAATTAGAGTTAGATATTCTGCCAATGTATTTACATGGTAATTCAGAAGTATTGCCAAAGAGAGATATTATTATTTATGATGGAAGCTTAACCGTTAAAATTGGTGAACGAATTAAAATTGATGATATAAGTTATGGTACTTCTGATAGAGATAGAACCAAAAAAATAGGCTCTTTTTATAAAGAAGAGTTCAATAAATTTCGGAATGAAATTGAGCAAGCAGGTTATTTTAAAGGTATTCTACTAAGTAATTATCAGTATAAAGGATACAAGTTAGTTCAGATAATCAAAGACGATTTTAATAAAAATAAAGAGATATATAAAGCTGTTGCAGATATACTACCGCTTAAAGTGGAAATTTCTCATCTTGCAGATAATTACGGTCAGTTAGACATATTATTGGTATCACAATCAATTGATAGAAAAATTACTACTTTTATTGATGATGAAGAGAAACGAATAATTGCTTCAAATTGTTATACAACAATGCATAGAAAAGTGAACTATGTAAAGACAATTGATGAGCTTATTGCTAAAAAAACAACTATTTTAGTTATTTCATTAGATTCGAATAAAATAACACCAGAATTGAAAGAACGATTATCAGAACAACTCAAAGAAATAGTATTAATTGATAATGAAAAGTTAAAAGATTATTTTACTGAAAGAGGGTTTAGCCAGTATAAAAACGAAATGAAAATAGTTCATCTAAAAAAAGCGTAAGTGAAAGAAAAATACGATGTTGTTATAATTGGAAGTGGTTTAGGCGGACTCGTTTGTGCAAATATTTTGGCTAGAGAAGGTAGAAGTGTCTGCGTACTCGAAAAAAATAACCAATACGGTGGGAACTTACAAATTTTTGCCAGAGATAAGACTGTTTTTGATACAGGGGTTCATTATATTGGTGGACTGGATAAAGGTCAGAATTTGTATCAGTATTTTACTTATCTGGGTATCATGGATGGTTTAAAATTAAAGAAGTTAGATGAAGATAGATATGATGTTATTACCTTTGATGATGATGAAATAGAATATCCACACGCTCAAGGATATGAAAATTTTGCAGCAAAATTAATTGAACAATTTCCTGAAGAAGCAGCAGCGATACATAAATACTGTGAAAAACTAATTGATACCTGCAATAAATTTCCTTTATATAATTTAAAGCCAGGTAGTGCCTATTATGATAATACCGACCTATTAAGTTTAAAAATTACAGATTTTATAAATAGTATTACAAAAAACGAAAAATTAAAAGCTGTTTTAGTTGGTTCTAATTTTTTATATGCCGGTATTGAAGATAAAACCCCTCTTTATGTGCACGCTTTATCTATAAACTCATATATTCAAAGTTCTTATAGATGTATTCATGGTGGAGGGCAGATAGCAAGATTGTTAATTAAAAGACTAAAAGAGTTCGGTGGTGAAGCGTACAAATATCAAGAAGTTGTAAAGTTTGGGTTTGAAGAAGATAAACTTGCTTCAGTTACTACTAAAGACGGAAAAGAAATAAAAGGCGATCTATTTATTTCAAATATTGAACCTAAGCATACTATTAAAATGTTGGGCGAAAATAGATTGAGAAAATCATATGCCAGACGTATCCAAAATATTGAAAGTATCATATCTGCATTTAGTCTTTATATGGTCTTTAAACCCAATACATTTAAATATATAAATTATAATTATTACCATATAAAAGATTATAAAAATGTTTGGAAGGTACAATATTATAGTCCTGAAAAATGGCCTTTAGGTTATATGATTTCTATGAGTGCCAAAAGCAATACGCAGGAATGGGCTGATAATATGACGGCGATTACTTTTATGAATTATGATGAGGTTTTACCATGGGAAGATTCCTTTAATACAGTAGCAGAAAAAAATGATAGAGGAAAAACATATGAAGAATTTAAGAATGAAAAGACAGAAGCAATGCTTGTCGAGATAGAAAAAAAATTTCCAAATATTAGGGAATGTATTCATACTATTTATGCTTCAACACCTTTATCTTATAGAGATTATATTGGAAGTAATAGAGGCACTATCTATGGTTATGTTAAAGATGCTGACAATCCTATGAAATCATTTTTGTCACCAAAAACTAAGCTCAAAAACCTATTTCTTACAGGGCAAAGTGTAAATATGCATGGCATTCTAGGTGTGACTATTAGTGCTGTATTAACATGCTCAGAAATATTAGGAAAAGAGTATTTGTTAGATAAAATAGTAAAAGCAAATCAAGAATAAATTGTCAATATTTAGTAAAATATCTTATCAGATTTATATTATAGGATGTGCGATTTTAGTATTGAGTTCATGTGGTATTTCTAAATCATTAAAAAACCAACCAAAATTTAGTCAATCTGAGCTTGAAATTCCAAATCGGGTTACAATTAACGATACACTTTTTACTCTAGGTAAAAACCAATTACGAAAAAACAAACAAGGTCTTTGGGAATTATATATCAAAGGCGCTCCTCTAGAACTCGGTTTAGCCAATGGTAGTCTAACCAGAGAATTATTACAAAAACAAGAAGCTATCTTTTTTTCAAAGGTAGAAGAATTAGTTCCTTCCAAATCAAGACAATATCTATTACAAAAATTTTTAGCTTGGTTTAACAGAAAGTTATACTTACATATTAAAGATGAGTATAAAACTGAAATATATGGCGTATCTCACTTTGCATCAGACACTTTTGATTATATAGCAAATGCTTATTTAAGAAGTTTGTATCTTCATGGAGCACATGATATAGGTCATGCATTAAAAGATCTAGCATTGGTGGGTTGTTCTTCATTTGCTGTTTGGGGTGATAAATCTGCTGATAATAGTTTAATTATTGGACGGAATTTCGATTTCTATGCAGGCGATGAATTTGCCAAAGAAAAAATAATAGCTTTTGTAAATCCTGATAAAGGGTATAAATTTATGTCAGTTACCTGGGGCGGAATGATTGGTGTGGTTTCGGGTATGAACGATCAAGGTTTAACAGTTACAATTAATGCCGGACGATCAGATGTTCCGTTAGTTGCAAAAACCCCAATTTCAATTCTTACTCGTGAAATTTTACAATATGCATCCACTATTGACGAAGCAATTACTATTGCAAAAAAGCGAGAAGTTTTTGTTGCTGAAGCTATTTTTATAGGAAGTGCTAAAGATGGAAAAGCCATTACTATTGAAGTTTCACCAAATAATTTTGGAGTGTATGAGGTCAAGAATTCAAGTCAATTGATTTGTTCTAATCATTTTCAAAGTTCAGCGTATGCAGATGATAAAAAAAATACAAAACATAAGGAGGAAAGTCACTCACAATATCGTTATGATAGAATGATAGAGTTATTGGATGAAGGCGAAAAAATTACACCTAAAATTGCGGTTGATATTTTGAGAAACAAAGAAGGTTTAGCCAACAAAAAAATTGGTTATGGTAATGAAAAAGCCTTGAATCAATTATTGGCACATCATGCTGTT
>CAZHYX010000125.1:0-2066 GCA_964536675.1 uncultured Flavobacteriaceae bacterium | reverse complement strand
GCAATTAAAAGTATGGGTTTCATCCAATCCATATCAATTAGGAGAGTTTGTTTGTTATGATTTGAATACCGCTTTTGATAAATTTGAAAGTGAGCGTTTAGAAGAAAAAATTTCAGAAGCATCATTCAATATACCTAAAGATGAATTTATTAATAGTGAAGCGTTTAAGAAATATGAAGAATATCGTACATTACGCCACCAATTAATTCAAATAATTGAAAATAAGGGGAATGTTGAACTTCAATTTTTAGAGAAATTTTAAGCTAGTAATCCTGATTATTGGGAAACCTATTACCTAATTGGTAATTATTATTATGATAAAGGTTATTATAAAGCAGCTTTAATTGAATTTGATACAGCATTATCAAAAGAAGTAACGACCGTTCCTGATAAAGAACAATTAGAAAAATATATTAAAAAAATAAAAAGGAAAATTTAAGATACCTCAATGATTCCTGAAATTGAAAAGCAACCAAAGTCAACCATACGAGAATTTCAAGAAGAAAAATTAAAAGAAGTTTTAGTCTATCTTCAAGGAAATTCACAATATTATAGATCTCTATTTAAGAAGAATCAGATAGATATTTCTACGATTAAAACCTTAGATGATCTAGAACAGATTCCGGTTACAACCAAAGATGATTTACAGGTACATAATGATGATTTTATTTGTGTACCCAAAAATAAGATTATTGATTATGTCACTACTTCAGGTACACTTGGTAACCCTGTAACTGTTGCTTTAACAGATGCAGATTTAGATAGATTAGCTTATAATGAAGCTATTTCTTTTGCTTGCGCTGGAATTAATAAAGATGATATTGTACAGCTAATGACCACCATAGATCGTCGTTTTATGGCAGGTTTAGCTTATTTTTTAGGCATACGAAAATTAGGCGCGAGTATTATCAGAGTAGGTGCAGGCATACCTGAATTACAGTGGGATTCTATTCTAAAATTTGAACCCACATATCTTATTGCCGTACCTTCCTTTTTATTAAAACTAATTGAATATGCTGATGCCAATGATATTGATTATAATACTTCAAGTGTAAAAGGAGTAATATGTATTGGTGAGTCATTGCGGAATCAAGATTTTACATTGAACTTACTTTCTAAGAAAATAAAATCAAAATGGAATATTGATTTATTTTCAACCTATGCTTCAACAGAAATGGGTACAGCATTTACAGAATGTGAATTAAAACAAGGTGGCCATCACCATCCTGAATTGATTATTGTTGAGGTTTTAGATGATGAAGATAATCCTGTAAAAGATGGAGAATATGGAGAGCTAACAATTACAACTTTAGGCGTTGAAGCAATGCCTTTGTTACGTTTTAAAACAGGAGATGTTGTAAGAGTACATGACAACCAATGTGGTTGTGGTAGAAATACTTTGCGTTTGAGTCCGGTAGTAGGGCGAAAAAAACAAATGGTAAAATATAAGGGTACTACTATTTATCCGCCGGCAATGTATGATCTGTTAAATGATTTTGATGCAGTTAAAAACTATATTATTGAAATTTCTCATAATGATATAGGTACTGATGAAATTTTAATTAAAATTGGTACTGAGACCGATTCAGAAGCGTTGTTAAATAGAGTAAGAGATCGTTTTAGAGCAAAATTAAGAGTATTGCCAAAAATTGAATTCCATGATATAAAAGAGATTAATAAATTAAGGTTTCCGAAAATGAGTCGTAAACCAATTTTATTTATTGATAAAAGAATAGTGTAAGTAGGGGCAACTCTTACTTCGTTAAAAAAGCCACTAACCCGCCTGAATGACAT
Organism: uncultured Flavobacteriaceae bacterium; assembly: GCA_964536675.1. GTDB lineage: Bacteria > Bacteroidota > Bacteroidia > Flavobacteriales > Flavobacteriaceae > Aureibaculum. The sequence goes on along the minus strand of CAZHYX010000125.1, from coordinate 272 downwards.
TGTCGGGCAGATTCACTAATTTTATCTTTATTATGGAGAGAAATGTTGAAATAATAACGCAAATTTTTGAAAATCCAATGGATTTTCAATTAGTGAAATTATAATTTTGTTTTTAAACAATTTAATTAGTGCACCTGCCCGCCCGGCAGGCGGGTTAGTGGCAAAAAAAATACTAAATTAATTCAAATAAAAGAATAAGATTGTCCTAATACTTTAGATGAAAAGTTTTGGAATTAATAAAAGTATAATGTATTTTTATATTGACTTGTGGT
>CAZHYX010000124.1:0-8578 GCA_964536675.1 uncultured Flavobacteriaceae bacterium | reverse complement strand
AAGTTTAGTGCATTTTATAAAGTCCGCAAAATTTACAATTTTGCGTGTCTATTTTAAGAAGAAAAAATTGTAAATTTGGCTAAGTGCTAAACTGAAAAGTAAGTACATTTTAACTCCTTACTATTCTTACACAAACCGATAAACGAAACCTCTTAAATCACTGTTAAATTTTTAGTTTATTTTTTAGGATAATTTTTTAATTCTTAACTTTCAAGAACTTAAATATATCTATATGCGCTATTTTATCTTATTTCTGACTATCATTTCGTTTCATACAGTTTTATCTCAGATACCATCACCATTACCACCTTCAATACCTATTACAAAAACTATTACATTTTATGCTAAAGATTCTGTACTTATTACTGCTGATACTTATTTTTTAAAAGGTATATCACCTACAGTATTATTATGCCATCAAGCGAGTTTTAGCCGAGGTGAATACATTGATACTGCCAAAAAATTAAACAATTTAGGCTTTTCATGCATGGCTATAGACCAGCGTTCTGGTAAAGAAGTAAATGGTATTATCAATCAAACTGCCATTGATGCCAATGCTAAGAAAATGAATATAGGTTATGCAGGTGCTAAAAAAGATATTGATGCTGCAATTGATTATTTATATGCGCTGAATGGAAATCAACCCATTATTTTGGTGGGTAGCTCTTACTCAGCTTCATTGGCTTTATGGATTGGTAGTGAAAATAAAAAAATAAAAGCAGTAGCAGCTTTTAGTCCTGGTGAATATTTAAAAAAAATGAATTTAGCAAAAGCCATCAAAACACTATCTGTACCAACTTTTGTAACTTCTTCAAAGCGTGAAATTAAACCTGTGGAAAAATTATTGCGTTTTGTAAAGCCTAAATATATTACACATTTTAAACCCGAGGTAAGAGGTATTCATGGTTCTAGAGCTGTATGGAATTCTACTGAAGGGTATGAAGCATATTGGTATGCTTTTAAAGAGTTTATGTTGAAAAACAGGTAAACTAATGAGGTTTCGACTGCGCTCAACCTGACAACATATTTTAATATCGTTCAGAATCTCATCAAATAAAATCGCTTCGCTACAGGACATAAGACTCAGGACAGATTCTAAAAACTACAATAAATCTAAAACCCTTTCTAAGGCCATTCCCCTTGATGCTTTTATTAAAATCGTAGTGTTTTGAAGGTTTGTCTTAGTAAAAACTTTTTTAAAGTCTTCAAAAGATTTGAATTGCTGTATTTTTTTTGAAAGAGTTGTTGTTTTATAAAAACTTTCTCCAATTAAATAAGCTTTTTTAAGATTGAGATTATCTAATTGGTCAGTTATAAATTGATGTTCTTGTAAACTATTATTACCTAATTCAAACATATCACCTAAAATCACAATCTTATTTGTTTCAGATAAATTTGATAAGCTTTCAAGTGCTACTTCCATACTACTTGGGTTTGCATTATAAGCGTCTAATATAATTTGATTGCTTCTTTTATTGATTATTTGTGAACGATTATTGGTAGGCTTGTAATTTTCTATTGCAGCTTTTATAGATTCATTAGCAACTTTAAAGTGTTTTCCAATGGCTATTGCAACCGAAATATTATTAAAGTTATAAGCTCCTATTAACTTACTTTTAATCAAAACATTTTTAAATTTTAAACTCACAAAAGGATCAGCCGTTACAAATCTAAAAATGTAATCTGCATCGCTATTGCCGAAAGTAACTCGGTTCATCCCTTCAGATCGCTCAACTTGTTTTTTGTCATTTATATTTATAAAAACTGTCTTATTTCTATTTTTTATATGCTTATATAATTCCGTTTTCCCTTGTACAACTCCGTCAAGGCTTCCAAATCCTTCAAGGTGTGCTTTTCCAAAATTAGTAATATATCCATAATCTGGTTTTGCAATATTTGAAAGTAAGGCAATTTCCTTTAAATGATTTGCGCCCATTTCTACAATACCAATTTCGGTTTCAGGTGTCATTGAAAGTAATGTCAATGGTACGCCAATATGATTATTTAGATTTCCTAATGTAGCAGTAGTATTATACTTTGTAGAAAGGACAGTATTTATCAATTCTTTTGTAGTTGTTTTGCCATTACTACCTGTTAGGCTAATAATCGGAATGTTTAATTGTTCTCTATGATAAGAAGCTAATAATTGCAACACCTCTAATACATCATCTACTAAAATAATATTATGATTATCTTTAGTTGGTTTTTCATCAACAACAGCATATAATGCTCCTTTCTTTAAAGCTTCATCAGCAAATAAATTTCCATTAAAATTATCGCCTTTCAATGCAAAATATATACAATCTTGAGTTATCTTTCTTGTATCAGTTGAAACTTTATATGATTGTCTAAATAATTTATATAGTTCTTTAATATTCATAGGTTAAAACTAAAAAAAAACTCAATACTAAATAGTATTGAGTTTTTCTTTTTTTAATTCTTTTTTAATTCGGAGTCTTTCTTCTCCTTTTTTGCTGCATAGCTCCTAGTTTATCAGTGGCACACCTAAACCCAATATAGTTTGTTGCCATATATTGTGGTAAATATCTACGTTGTGATGGGTCTAACCAATATGCTCTATCATTCCATGAACCTCCTTTAAAAACTCTAGATTCATTACTTACTAAAGTATTTCTTTTTTTAGTATCATACTGCTGAATTCTTAAACCACTCTCACCAATTTGTTTTGGTGTTTGAGGCGAATTATACATTCTAGGTTTACTGCTTTCATCCATATCTTCTTCATCTTTAAAAAAGTTTTTAGTAGAAGATAAATCACCATCACCAATACCGATATTATCAGATTTTTCATAATTATGTCTCATAAAGGCATCGCGCTTAGTAATAGGAATATACTTAATACTTCCCGGTAGGTCTTTTGGAACAATTTTTCCATTATCTAAGGTATCAAACTCAATACTGTTATAGTCTACAACAACTACTTTACCTTCTTCATCAATTAATGGTTTTTTAAATACATTACCTCTAAAATAATTAAAATCATTTGCATCATTATCAATTATTGGTCTGTAAACATCAGCTACCCATTCGGCTACATTACCCGACATATCATATAATCCGAATGCATTTGGATCATAAGATTTAATTCTTATAGTAATATCTGCACCATCATTACTCCAACCTGCTAAACCACTATAGTCACCTTTACCTTGTTTAAAGTTTGCTAGTTGGTCACCAGCTCTTCTTCTTGATTTATCTCTAGTATATCTACCATTCCAAGTGAATTTTTTTCTACCTCGAATCGAATTATATTCTCTATTTTCAATTAATGCTTTTGCAGCATATTCCCATTCAACTTCAGTAGGTAATCTAAAACGTTGCATTAATAACCCATCAGAAGTTTTTACATGTCTTCCTGTAAATCCTTGTGGTGTTTTTGATTTTCTACTACGACGTCTTGATTTTTTACCATCCTCATCGGTTGATTCATCTTCAACTTCTCCATCAGAATTTTTATCTTTTTTTCTATCTTTTTTACTCTTTCTCTTAGTTGTTTTTTGAGTATAATCAGGTAAACCTCTACCATAAATACTCTCATCTCCATCAAATAACAATTTAGGGTTTGCCAAATAAGTACCAGTATCAAAACGATTTTTACCTTCAACAGAAATTGAATCCATATCAAATAATGATTTTAATACTCCTTTATCCATTAATATTTTTTCATTAACCCTATCAGTTCTCCATTTACAATATTCTGAAGCTTGATTCCATGATACACCAACTACAGGATAATCGCTATAAGAAGGGTGGCGTAAATAAGTCTCGGTTAACAATTCATTAAAACCAAGAGCATCTCTCCATACTAAAGTATCTGGTAAGGCCGAATGGTAAATTTTTCTATAATTATCATCAGAAGGAGGATAAACTCTTTCTAAATATTGTAAATAAAATAAGTACTCCAAATTGGTAACTTCTGCTTCATCCATATAAAATGAACGAACTTGTTGTTTTGTTGGTGTGGTATTCCAATCAAACATAATATCGTCTTGTACAGCGCCCATTGTAAATGTACCTCCTTCAATAAGTACCATTCCTGGTGGTACTTTTTGACCTTGATAATTTGTATTTGCTGTAAAGCCACCATAAGTTGGATCATTAAATTTCCAACCAGTTAATTCTGAATGTGTTCTAGATCTTTTATTACAACTAATTAAAGTAGCCACTACTAGTACTACTAACAAAATTTTGTTTCCAATATGCCTTTTCATATTTATAATCTTTTGTTTAAATTTAGGGTTGATAAAGTAATTTATCAATAACTATTTTTTTGACACGAATGCCTTTTGATGCTTGTATAACGATTGTTTTATTTCTTTATTATATGTAATCTTACAAAATATTAAAATAAGTATGTTTAACTTGCGTTTGTTTTATAATTATGATTTTAAAAAAAAGTAAAATATTATTAATATTTCTATTTATTAGTGCTTTTATAGTTGCACAAAATAAATCGGTTTCAACGGTAAAAAATTCTGTACTCTCTCAAGGAACTTGGTATAAATTTGCTATTGATACAACTGGTGTCTTTAAAATTGACAGATCTTTTTTACAAAATTTAGGTATCAATACTAATGAAATAGACCCTAAAAATATCAGAATATTTGGCAATGGCGGTCAGTTATTACCTATGCTTAATAGTCATTTTAGATATGATGGATTACAAGAAAATGCCATCATTGTAAATGGTGAAGAGGATAATAGCTTTGATGCGAATGACTTTATTCTGTTTTATGGTAAAGGTCCTCATGACTGGAATACAGTTTCTTTTCAACCAAATTTATCAAAACATAAAACTAACATCTATACTGACAAGGCTTATTACTTTTTGACTGTAGATAATGGTATTGGAAAACGGATTAATAATGCCACTGAAATTACCTTAGCTGCAAGTCAACAAATTACTACATTTAATGATTATGTTTATTTTGAAGAAGAAAAAACAAATCTTTTTGCTAATGGTCAACAATGGTTAGGTGAAGATTTAAGTTTTAACAATACAACCAATGTTAATTTCAACTTTAAAAACCTTGATACTTCTCAAGATATACATCTTAGAGTAAGGGCAGTTGCTATTTCCTCTACGCCATCAAACATGAATGTTACCGTAAATGGTCAGAATTTATTAACATTAAACTTTGGGGTTTCGTCTGGTCTAACATTAGCGACTCCTCGTGACAATATTAATAATATTTCTGTTAACAATGATGCGGTTCAAGTAGAGATAACTTATAATAATAATGGTAATCCTTCTGCCAAAGCGTATTTAGACTATGTAGAACTCATTGGTGTAAAAAACTTAATTGCCAATGGTAATCAATTTTCATTTAGGAATTTTGATGCATCAAATTTATCTTCAACATCTATAATAGAATATATAGTTCAAAATAGTTCAAATATTTCACAGATTTGGAATGTGACTGATTATATCAACCCGAAAATCATCAACAACCAATCTAGTGGAAATGACTTTACTTTTAAAACTAATGGTGGCTTGTTACATGAATTTATTGTATTGAATGATACTGATTATTTCACACCTGAAATTTTACCAATCAGCAAAATAGCAACTCAAAATTTGCATAGCTTACAAGATATTGACTATCTAATTATTACACAAGATTACCTGATAAATGAAGCTGAACGCCTGGCCGTTTATCATAGAGAAAATTCAGGTCTGACTGTTCAAGTAATTAATTTGAAAGAAATTTATAATGAATTTAGTTCAGGTTCTCCTGACTTAACAGGAATTAGAGATTTTGTTCGGCATTTTTATATGAATGCGTCTTCTATTGAGTCAAGAATTAAATATGTCTGTTTATTTGGCGATTCTTCATTTGATTATAAAGATAGAATTAATAACAATAATAATATAGTTCCTTCATTTCAATCTTTTAGAAGTTTTAATCTGGCAAATTCTTATGTAACGGACGATTATTATGGAATGATGGATGACAACGAAGGTGAATTAATTAATAGCGACAAACAAGATGTTGCTACAGGTAGATTTCCGATTACATCAATACAAGAAGCTAAAGCAACTGTTGATAAAACACTAAATTATTATGCAACAACTTCCTTTGGAGATTGGCGTAATAATATTGCTGTAGTCGCTGATGATCCTGATCTAGCTAGTGAATTTGTACTACAAGAAACGGTTGAAAAAATTGCTGATACTATTAAAAACAGAAGGCCCATTTTTAATTTAACTAAAATTTACGCAGATGCTTTTGTACAAGAAACTTCTGCAGGAGGCGAACGTTATCCTGATGTCAATGAAGCTATCAATAATGCAATAGAAACCGGATCTTTAGTTATGAATTATTTTGGGCATGGTGGTGAAGATGGCTGGACCGGCGAACGTATACTTGAAGTTCCTCAAATTCAAGATTGGAGTAACCCGAACACCTTACCCTTAATGATAACAGTTACTTGTGAGTTCTCAAGATTTGACAACCCATTGAGACCCACGGCAGGTGAGTTTGTTTTTTTAAATCCTAATGGCGGTACTACCAGTATGATTACTACTACTCGTGAAATTTTTATTTCTACCGGACAACGTTTTAATGAAGTCTTAGTAAAAAAATTATTTGGTTTTAATAATGAAGATTATACAATTGCAGAAGCTTTAATGCAAATGAAAAATGACCCTGCAACAACAAGTCAACAACGTTTATTTGTGTTCGTTTTAGGCGACCCTGCAATGAAATTAGCACAAGCCAAACCAAATATAAAACTTACAAAAGTAAATGGTGTAGATATTTCTCAAGCAATAGATACCCTAAAAGCACTATCAAAAATAACCTTAGAAGGAATTGTAACTGATATCTCTGATAATGTTTTAACCGATTTTAATGGTATCTTATCAACCACCATTTTTGATAAATCTGTAGATAGAATTACATTAGACAATAACAATTTTGGAAGAAAACTCACCTTTGATGCTACTGAAAGTAAAATTTTTAGAGGAAGAGCGTCTGTAAAAAATGGTAGCTTTAGCTTCAACTTTATTGTACCTAGAGATATTCGAATTGCTTTTGGTAAAGCGAAAATTAGTATGTATGCCGATGATAAGATAATTGATAAAGCAGGTGTAAATCAAAATGTTATCATAGGAGGTATTGATGAAAACGCTCCGGAAGATAATATTGGCCCTACCATAAAGTTATTTATGGATGATGAATCTTTTGTTGATGGTGGTAATACAAGTGAATCACCACATTTTATTGCAGTATTGGAAGATGCATCTGGTATTAATACTTCAATTACTGCCGTAGATCACGATATTATAGCTATTTTAGATGGTGATCAAGCAAATCCTTTCATTCTAAATGACTTCTATCAAACTGAATTAGATGACTTTACCAATGGAAGAGTAAAGTTTCCTTTCAGAAATTTAGAAGTAGGCTCACATACAATCAATTTTAAATGTTGGGATACATACAATAATCCTTCTGAAAGTACGTTAAATTTTGTTGTAGTAGATGATAGAGACTTGGTATTGAGCAATGTATTAAATTACCCTAATCCGTTCATAAATTACACAGAGTTTTGGTTTAATCATAATAAGCCTAACGAACCCCTTGAAGTTCAGGTTCAGATATTTACAGTTTCAGGTAAATTAATTAAAACAATTAATCAACTTGTACAATCTGAGAACTTATCGAGATCTATTTCTTGGGATGGTTTAGATGACTTTGGTAATAAAATTGGAAAAGGGGTATATATATATAAGCTTAATGTTAAATCAGTTATATCTAATACAAAAGCTACGAAATTTGAAAAATTAGTTATTTTACGATAAAGAAGCTATCAACAATCTAATTCAAAACATTCTAAATGAAGAAATTCTTTTTAATTCTAACAGTAATATTTAGTTTAAACAATATTCGTGCTCAAGATGAGCCTAATGCAATTACAACAGCGGCTCCATTTTTAATGATAGCGCCAGATGCCCGATCTGGTGGTATGGGTGATATAGGTGTGGCTACATCACCAGATGCAAATTCACAACATTTTAATCCTGCAAAATATGCATTTTCTGAGTCACAATTTTCAATCGGTGTTAATTACACTCCTTGGTTAAGAAATTTAACCAATGATGTGTTTGTAAGTAGTATTACTTTTTCTAATAAAATTGATGAGCGTAGTGCTTGGGCTGCAAATTTAAAGTTTTTCTCGTTAGGAACTATTGATCTAACCGACATCAATGGTACTACAATTGGCTCTGAAAATCCAAATGAACTCTCACTAGACGGATCTTATTCCTTAAAATTAAACGAAACCTTTTCAATGGGAATTGGAGTTAGATATCTAAGGTCTGATTATGCCCTAAGGGTTGAGAATTCTGACCTTAAAACTGTCAATACATTTGCTGTTGACGTTGCTGGATATTATCAATCACAAGAAAAAAATTATGGAGATTTTAATGGTAGATGGAGAGGTGGATTTAATATTTCTAATATAGGTCCAAAAGTAAGCCTTTCAGATAGTGGAAGAGAAAGCTTTATACCGACTAATTTACGCTTAGGTGGTGGTTTTGATTTTATTTTAGATG
>CAZHYX010000123.1:0-8623 GCA_964536675.1 uncultured Flavobacteriaceae bacterium | reverse complement strand
TATCACCCCAATTATTATACCTATTAGACCTGACAGGTTTGTGAAACCTGTCAGGTTTTTTAGTTTAGTAACACCGTAACTCTAAGTCACGGTGTTACTTTATTTAAGATTATAATAATTTTTACAAATCAAATTTTATACCCTGCGCTAATGGCAAATCAGTAGTATAATTAATGGTATTTGTTTGACGCCTCATATAGACTTTCCAAGCATCAGAACCAGACTCACGTCCACCTCCAGTTTCTTTTTCGCCACCAAAAGCGCCACCAATTTCAGCGCCTGATGTGCCAATATTTACGTTTGCAATTCCACAATCAGAGCCTGCAACTGATAAGAAACGTTCAGCTTCACGTAAATTATTGGTCATAATTGCAGATGATAATCCTTGTACTACACCATTTTGTATTTCAATAGCATTTTCTACATCACCTGAATATTTTAATAAATATAAGATGGGTGCAAAGGTTTCGTGTTGTACAATTTCATAGCTATTATTCGCTTCAGCAATAGCTGGCTTTACATAACAGCCGCTCTCATAGCCTTCACCTGAAAGTACACCGCCTTCAATAACCAGATTACCGCCTTCTTCAACTACTTTTTTCAACGAATCTTGATACATAGCAACGGCATCTTTATCGATTAACGGACCAATATGATTGTTTTCGTCAAGTGGATTACCAATACGCAACTGTTTGTAGGCGTCAATAATGGCATTTTTAACGTTATCGTACATACTTTCATGAATAATCAATCGGCGTGTTGAGGTGCAACGTTGTCCTGCTGTACCAACAGCACCAAATACAGCACCAATTACTGTCATTTTTATATCGGCATCCGGAGTTACTATAATGGCATTGTTTCCTCCTAATTCTAATAATGATCTTCCTAAACGTTGAGCTACTTTTTGGGCGACAATTTTTCCCATTCTAATGGAACCGGTAGCAGAAATTAACGGAACACGTTTATCTGTAGTCATCATTTCGCCTACACGATAATCACCATTTATCAAACATGAAATGCCTTCCGGTAAATTATTTGCTTTAAACACTGCAGCAGCAATATTTTGGCAAGCAATACCACAAAGTGGTGCTTTTTCTGAAGGTTTCCACACACAAACATCACCGCAGATCCAAGCAAGTGCAGTATTCCATGCCCAAACAGCTACAGGAAAATTAAAAGCAGAGATAATACCTACTACACCTAATGAATGGTATTGATCGTACATTCTATGTCCGAAACGCTCGCTATGCATGGTTGAACCATCAAGCTGACGTGATAAGCCCACAGCAAAATCGCAGATGTCTATCATTTCTTGTACTTCTCCTAGTCCTTCTTGGTAGCTTTTACCCATTTCATAGGATACTAATTTACCTAAAGGCTCTTTTAGTTCTCGTAATTTTTCGCCAAACTGACGTACAATTTCTCCTCTTTGAGGAGCAGGCATTACCCTCCAAGTTTTAAATGCTGAAGTAGCGGCATTCATCATTTGTTCATAATCTTCTTTGGTAGTCGTTTTAACTTTACCTATTAATTGTCCGTCAACCGGTGAGTAACTTTCAATAGTTTCACCTTTAGAAAACCATTTAGATCCTGTAGAGGTACCTTCATTAATGTCTTTTACTCCTAATTGTTGTAATGCTTTTTCTATACCGAAATCGGTTGCTATTAATGTCATTGTATAATTCTTTATGTTATAGCACAAAATTACGAATTATTACGTGTTTGTGAGTGTTTTGTTTTAATAAAAATGATTCTACTTTATCTCTTAAATTTGTCTAATTGAAATGGTATTGCATAATCCAGAGATCCCGCTCTGCAGCGGGATTAATTCAATTTAACTAATAAAAATGTTCAAAACATTTTTATTAGAATTTCATTAACAAAAAAAGCCGAGCTTAACAGCTCGGCTTTTTAGATGTCTGGCAACCAACCAAACAAAATTAACCAACTAAAACCTAAAGTTTAAACCTGTATAAACACCTAAATAATACGGTTTGAATCCTCCCGAATTTTTAGAAAATGTATTAAATTGGTATTTAAACATTGGTGATATGTTTATATATAATTTTTTACTGATGTTATAATCAAAGTCTACTCCTAAGTTTCCACTAAAATTCAATGAATTAATGTTTGATGCTTCTCCAAGTCTACTGGTTTTACCAAAAGAAGTGATTGAAACTTTATTTTCGTATAAAAAATAAGTACTAAAGCCACCTATCACATTAACTCCTAATTTTTTCTCTAAAAGATTGTATTTAATTTCCAAAGGAATTTCAACATAACCTAGTGTTTGATCTAAATTACCTGATGTATCAAATGATGAACGTTGACCTGATATATCTGAATTTTGCAAATTAGCAGTTGATATTGCGGCAACAGAAACACCTTCAATATTTGTATTAACATTTGTATTAGAACCCGTTAATAATGATGAAGATATTAATGCGGCAACATTTTCAGTAGAATATCCTAATTCTAAAGTGTTAATACCTGACTGTAAGCTAAACTTATCAGATATTTTATAGTTTACTTTTAATCCATAAGAAATAGAACCATTACTATTCTTATCATTGCTTGCTAATGCGGGGTCAATAGGCGAGCCACTACTCAATGTATTATAATATACCGGAGCTACTATTGAACCAATAGACCATTTATCTAAGGTGTTTTTAGTAATAGTTTCCTTTTCTGTTCTTTTTTCAATTTCTTTTTGAATATCTGTTTTAGTGTTTGGTTGATTAATTAACGTTTTTTCTTGAGCTATAACTACCTTTTCAGAATCTAATTTTTCTTTTACTACATCAGCAATTTTATCTTCCTTTGATTTCGTTAATTTCTCTTTTCGAGGGTTTATTACATCTTTCTGAGCCTCATTAATAGCTATATTCCCTTTAAAAAGTGCTTTAATTTTTTTTTCTTGAGTAGTAGGTTTATCAATTTTATTATTGCTCTTAGTTACTAAACTCTTTGATTGATTAGTTTTTAAACCAGATTTAGTACTTATATATTCTTCTTTATTACCTACATTATCCTTAAATATTATAATACTATCATCTTCTTTTGCAGGTGTGATAGCTGGTTTTATTTGGTTTGGTTTATCAATATCTGTAATAATAATTTCGTTTGGTTGTTTTATTGCATTGGGGTTTTGATTATAGATCCAAAAACCTGTAGAAACTAACAATAACAGAATTGCCGCTGCGCCACCAATTTGTAGCCACAGCGGTATAATTCTTCTCTTCTTCTTTTTCATTAATTGCTCTTCAATATTCTTCCAGACAGAAGGGTCAGGAAAAACTTCGCAATCTTTAAATTTTTCTTGAAAGAGTCTATCTATATTCTTCTTTTCACCCATTACTTAAACACTTCATTTTTTTTTACTTGAGATTGAGTTGATTCAATCTTATTTCTTAAAATTACTCTCGCTCTAGAGAGATTTGATTTAGAGGTTCCTTCAGAGATATTCAGCATATTAGCAATCTCTTTATGAGGATAATCATCTAATACATATAAATTAAACACCATTCTATACCTATTTGGTAATTCTTGAATTAATTTCAATAAAAAATCAAGAGAAACTTGTTCATTATCAATTTCTACTTCTACTTCTTCTGGTATCTCTTCAGTAACCAGATTTAATACATTTTTTTCTCTATAGGTTTGTAAAGCCGTATTTATAATAATTCGTTTTAGCCATCCTTCAAAAGACCCTTTAAAATTATATTGCCCTATCTTATCAAAAATTAGAATAAACCCATTTTGTAAATTGTCTTGAGCTTCTTGATAATTTCTTGAATATTTTAGGCATAAGGCAAATAACTTACCTGAAAACAGTTGGTAAATTTCTGATTGCGCTTTTATATCTTTTCGCTTACATTTATTAATGAGTTTTTCTAAACTCATATTTTAATTTAGTTTATATGTTTACCGGGACAATAACTTCGTCAAAGATATCATCTCCATTACTATCTGTTCCTTTCCAAAATTTAAAGGTATAATCTTCTTGTTGTGTTGCTCGTACTCTAAAAGTAAATTCTTTTTCAATAACAGCAAGCGTACAGTTTGTTGCATCGTCTAACAGCGAATTTATGGCTACAATTCTTGAGGTACCCTGATGCTGATAAAATAAATTACGGAAAGAGTGACATCCGTCAGGTAAATCATAAAAAACTGTAATCTCATGTGATTCACCAAATTCAAAACTATCTGGCACTATAGCTTCTTTTATTGGTAATGTCTTTAAACTCAAATTTAAGTTGCGGTCATCGTCAAGACTACACGAAAAAAGTGTAGAAATAATTAAAATTACTACTAAAAAATTCTTACTCATAATGTTTCCTATTTTATGTTTAAGATACTCTAAAACTATAAGGGTTGCGTATAATTAAGCTATTTTTGTAGTAATTTATAGTTTTTATGCAGATAAATAAACTTTTTACCATACAAACCTCAACAGATTTTGAAAAATTTGCATTAATTATTTTTAAACATCAAGCCAAAAACAACTTAATCTACAGACAGTTCTTATCTCACTTAAATATTGATATTAATGCTATTAAAACTATTGATAAAATTCCTTTTTTACCAATACAGTTCTTTAAATCACATAAAATTATTAGTAATACCAATAACATTGAACAGGTTTTTTCTAGTTCAGGTACTACAGGTAATTTTACTAGTAAACATTATGTTAGCGACATTTCTATCTATGAAAAGAGCTATATAACAGCCTTTGAGCATTTTTATGGAAACGTTAAAGATTATACCATTCTGGCTTTGCTGCCTTCTTATCTAGAACGAGACGGTTCATCATTAATATATATGGTAGATGATTTGATTAAAAAGTCAAATAGGCCTAAAAGCGGATTTTATTTAGACAATTTGTCTGAGTTAAAAAAAACATTATTAGATCTTGATAATAATGGAGAAAAGGTTTTATTAATTGGTGTTTCTTTTGCCTTGTTAAATTTGGTTGAAAAATATCAGTTTAAACTAAAAAATACTACTATAATGGAAACAGGAGGCATGAAAGGCAGGCGAAAAGAGCTCATTAGAAGTGAATTACACAATAAATTAAAAAAAGGCTTTGGTGTTGATACTATTCATTCTGAATACGGCATGACAGAATTATTAAGTCAGGCATATTCAATGGGTAATGGTATTTTTAATACACCAACGTGGATGAAGATACTCATACGTGATACAGAAGATGCATTACAATTATTACCACATCAAAAAACAGGCGGAATGAATATTATTGATTTAGCCAACATTAACTCATGTTCATTTATTGCTACACAAGATTTGGGTAAAACTTATGCTGATGGAACTTTTGAAGTATTAGGTAGGTTTAATCATTCAGATATCAGAGGTTGTAATTTGTTAATCAACTAAAGAATCATCTAAATAATACCGTTTTAACTCTTTTTCTTCTTTAGAGGCCTTTAAAGTATCTAAATAGTTTTTAAACTGTTCTATATAATTATAAAATAATGATTTATCATTCGTTGTTCTTTTCAATGTTCTAACACCTTCTAAAGAATTGATAATAAATTCTGCTACTGATTCTGTATTAATATGTCTATCTAAATAACCATCTTCTATACCTCTGTATAATAAATTAATCAATGCAACTTTCCACTGATCTAAAATTTCTTTTAATTGAATTTGTAAGTCATAATCATTTGCTTCATGGCTTAATTCTACTATAAAGTTAGTCAACGGACTTCCTAAACTTGGTGCTAATGATTTATCATTTATTAGCTTATCTTGCAATAAGTCAGATAATATAAACATTGGATTCCCTCGCATATTAATAGGTTCTATAAATTCACTATGAATTTCTTTTTCTATTCTTTCTTGAATAATTGCCTCAACAAAATGATGTTTATTTTCAAAATGATAATAAAAAGCGCCTTTGGTCAAGTTCACTTCATTGATTATTCTATCAACACTTGTTGCATGATAACCATACATATTGATCAATTCATATCCTTTATCAATTATTACTTGTCTAGTTAACTTTCTTTTAATTTCTTGTGTCATCTTGGTGATTTTATATGGTTATTACATCTATAAAACACCCCAAAAAGAGGAATTCCTACTTTTTTTTAAAAAAAATTGCGTAGTCAACGATTATCACATAAAATACTAAGTAGTTTTTTTAGAGTTTTAAAATATAAAGATTTTTGTAGTCAAAAAATATAAAAACATTCTAGTTAGTTTGTTTTTTATCATATAAAATGTTTTCCAAGAACGTTAATTTCATCAAAATTTGAGTGCTTTTATAGAAATGATCTATAGAATACCTATACATTTTAATTTGGTTTGTTTCTTAAGGTAATTTCAACGAACTTCGCTTATCAAACGATATAGTTCATTGAAACGGAACGATATCTTAACGTTAGGTTTCATTAAAAAGCCAGCCGCACATTAGGCACATTTGTTTTTTGCCAACGCACAAGAAAGTGTGAAGAAAATAATAATAAATTCATTAAGAGTAAAGTCAAAAGTCGGACAACTCTTATTAACTTGCAATCTCAAACAAGAATTAATTAATAATGAAATTAAAAGAAAGAATAACAATAGAAGACTTTGAAGATAAAACCTTTAAAGTGAGAATTGTTGAGCCTGAAAATGAAAAAAAGGCTTCTTTCACCCATTATTTACATAATTACAGAAACGGAGTTTCTCAGTTTTTCAAACAAGATGCTATTGGATATGTAAAAGACGTTTTAGTCAAGAAATATCCTGAAGAGAGAATAACAAGCCAAGTTGCTGAAGAAGCATTACAATATTTACTTTTTGACCTTAAAAGTACAGTTCTCTTCCCTGCACCAAAAATTCAAAAATTCAAATTCATTGATTTATTCGCAGGAATTGGAGGTTTTAGGTTGGCTTTTCAAAATTTAGGAGGGAAATGTGTCTTTACGAGTGAATGGGATAAATATTCAAAAAAAACATATCAAGCAAACTTTGGTGAAGTGCCTTTTGGAGACATCACTAAAACTGAAACAAAAAACTATATTCCAGATAACTTTGATATTTTGTGTGCAGGATTTCCTTGCCAATCATTTTCTATTGCAGGAAAAAGAGGTGGATTTGAAGATACAAGAGGTACTTTATTTTTTGACGTAGCAGAAATTATAAAAAAGAAAAAGCCCAAAGCCTTTTTCTTAGAAAATGTAAAAGGACTTAGAAGTCACGATAAAGGAAAAACACTTGCGACAATTCTGAACACTTTAAGAGAAGATTTAAACTACTTTGTTCCTGAACCTCAAATAATAAATGCTAAACAATTTGGCGTACCTCAAAATAGGGAGCGAATTTTTATTATTGGTTTCAGAAAAGATTTAGGAATTACAGAATTTACTTATCCGAAACCTACGAAAAAAGAAGTTATTCTATCTGATATTTTGGAAGAAGAAGAAGTGTCTGTAAAATATTATCTATCTACAACATATGTTGATACACTTCGTAAACATAGAGCAAGACACGAGAGTAAAGGAAATGGATTTGGATATGAAATAATTCCAAATAATGGAACGGCAAATGCAGTAGTTTGTGGAGGAATGGGCAGAGAACGAAATCTCGTTTTAGATGATAGATTAACAAATTTTACACCTATAACTCACATAAAAGGAGAAGTCAACAGAGAAGGTATTCGAAAAATGACACCAAGAGAATGGGCAAGACTTCAAGGTTTTCCAGAAGAATTCCAAATAGTGGTTTCGGACGCTCAAGCATACAAACAGTTTGGGAATTCGGTTGCTGTACCTGCAATTCAAGCAACGGCAAAGAAAATAATTGATAAACTAAACGGAAAATGATAAGAGGGAATAAAGGAGAGTGGAGTGAGATTTATGCACTTTTCAAATTATTGGCAGACAAAATACTACAACCAGGAGACGAAAATATAGAGAAAATTCATAATGTATTTTATCCCATCATTAAGATTTTACGCTCAGAAACGAACGGAGATTTTGAATATTCGATAGAAGATAATATTGTTATTATTTCAGGTAAAGAAGAAGTCTTAAAAATTCCAATCATTGATTTCAAGAATAAGTCAATCTTGTTACTGAATACTATCAAATCAAGTAATGAAAGAACATTTTCAATTCCCGAAATTGAAGAATTTATGCAGTCTATCAACTGTATCTCATTAAAGGCAAGTTCCGCAACAAAAACAGATATTACAATTGTAGTTCACGACCAAAGAACAAGTCAGCAACCAACACTTGGTTTTAGTATAAAATCTCAACTTGGAAGTCCTTCTACTCTTCTTAATGCAGGAAAAACAACTAACTTTGTTTATAAAATTGAAGGATTAAGTTTTAGCGAAATAGATAATATCAATAATATTGACACAAGAAGTAAAATTAAAGACAGAATAGAAAGAATAATAGACAAAGGAGGTCAATTTGATTTTATAGGAACAGAGAAACTAATATTTTCTAATAATCTTGTTCTTATCGACAGTTTATTACCACAAATATTATCAGAAACTGTTTTTCATTTTTATACAAGTACCCTTTCTAAAATATCAGATTTAGTAACTGAAATTGAAAAGAAGAACCCTTTGGAGTTTGATATTTCAAACGAGCATCAGTTCTATAATTAC
>CAZHYX010000122.1:0-8655 GCA_964536675.1 uncultured Flavobacteriaceae bacterium | reverse complement strand
AAACCACATCTTCTCGTCCGCCGAATCCGCTTTTGGCGGAGAAGGAGGATTAAACTACCTCGACCCAAGGGTACGAGGTATTAAATAGGAATTCCCTTTCTATTTCAACGCAAGCGTCAGGGAATTAACCCAAAAAATGAAATTAAAAGTAGATACTCCTTTAGTGGATTTCAACATTGATTTAGCAAATAGATTTGTTCAAAACTAGCCAATCATTCCAACTATTTTTTCAAACTCTAATACATAATAATGTCAAAAAAAGGTCATTTTACACCATTTGTTAAGAAAAATGAACCATTTATCCGAAAAAGTAAGACACAGGGTAAGTTGTCGTTTTTGAATGGAAAAATGATTATAGCTTTGATGTCGAAACTTATTAAGATTTCTATTGAACTATGAATTACACCTCCTTTTTAACCGCATAATTTATGAAAAATTATTTTTTTATTCTAGTATTATTTTTTTGTCATTTTTTATTTTCTCAAGAAAATATTGGAATCCCACCCTCTCCTACAGTTGCTTCGCTGGTAACAATTGAAAATGATTTAGTTAATAATTCCGGTGCCGTTGCGCAAAACGTTCCATTACACAATATTCTTGTTGGAAATCATAATTTTCCTATACAATTACAATATAGCAGTACAGGTGTTTTAGTTGAAGAAATTCCAACTTGAGTTGGTACAGGCTGGAATTTGAGTGCTGGCGGAGTAATAACAAGATCCGTTTTAGACTATCCAGACGATTTAAATACTAATATACATGGAAAAGGTATTCTTCATAGTAGCATGTTAAATAAGATTAAGAGTTTTGAACAATCCATTGCAGCAAATGGTTATAATAGTATTTCTGCACAGGACTTCTTATATGATGAAGTTTATGATGATGCCTTAAAAAAACATAATGATACGGAACCTGATATTTTTTATTTTAATGTTTTTGGATTACAAGGGAAATTTCTCTTTGATGAAAATAATAATATTAAAAGTTTATCAAATGAAAATTATAAATATAATTATATACTAGATGGAGTTGGAAGAATTAATAGTTTTACAATAATAGATACAGATGGTATTAAATATATTTTTTCAGAAAAAGAAAATACAAAGACAAACTTTTTTTCAGGTCGTGCATATGATTTTTTAAGTAACCTTTCAAGACGTCAACAAGAATTAGAGTTTTATTCAGCTTGGCATTTAACCAAGGTTGTTCTACCAACAACGCAAGAAATAATTTTAGAATATCATACTGAAAATCTTTCATATTCACTGAATAATACAGAAATGGCAAAAGTTTGTCCTACAGGACAATGTGAAGATGATCCAAATATAACAAATGAAGATATTTATGATTACACTAATTTTAGTCGTTTCTCTTCCACAGGTTATCAAATTACAGCTAAGAAAATTAAAAAGATATCTTATTTAGACGGTTCAAATGAGCTAAATTTTAACTTAAGTAATAGAGAAGATTTAAATGGAGGTAAAAAATTATCTAATATCACTATTAAATTTAAAACTAAACAAATTTTCAATTATGAATTTTCTTATGACTATTTCGAATCTCCTAATATTCCAAGCACCAATAATTATGAATATAAGAGGTTAAAATTAAAAAGTATTAAAAATAATCAAGTATTAATTCAAAGTTTTGATTATTACGAGAATTTTACACTACCACATAGGAAATCTACTGAACAAGATTATTGGGGGTATTACAATGATAATAATGCAAGCTCTCTAGTGCCAAAAACCTATTTGGTAAAAAAAACTGATGATAAAGCAGCGTATCACATTTACCCACCCAAATCAGGTTATCTTATGACAATGGGGTCAGTAAATCGATTTCCAAATCCTAATACAGTGCATATGGGAATGCTTAAAAAGATAACATTTGTTACTAAGGGGTTTAAAGAATTTTTATACGAACCAAACGAGTTTAGACACAACGATTATATAGGCTTGACATCAAATCCATCTATTGAAAAACAATTAGGAGGTGGTGCGCGTTTGCGAAAAATAAGATATACAGATGGTATCTCTGCTCCTAAAGAAAAAATATATGATTATAACTATTTTGACACAAATACTACTAGTGGTAAAGTTTTTCATTTACCAAAATTTGCTTCACATATTCCGTGGTTATTTACATATAGTACTAGTGGTGACCCTTTAATTGTAACAGTCTCAAATCCAAGACAAAGTGTAACCGTTAAATATGAGCAACGAACAGTATTTAATCCACAAACTAATAGCTTGGATTGGATTTGGTGCAATATTTTTTATGGAAATGGTTTAAAAGAATGGTCTCCAACCAATCAACCTACCCTCTATTATGGAACTACAACTAGAAGGTTTTCTACCTCCGTACTGCCTCTAGCTTCTAATACTAATAATTCTATAGTATATGAAAATATAAGTGTTACAGAAGGGACTCAAAACGGAAAAGAATCATTTGAATATGATGTTTTTGGAGCTCTTGGTTTACAAAATAACACTTCAATTCCCAATCATTTATTATTAAATAAAAATTCTTTTGCACCTAATTATAAACACTAGGTGTATATTCCCAATTATCAACAATCAGGATGTAATCAAACTCCATGGGATATGAATCAGCAATTTTATGACTATACACAATACTTAAATCTTGATGGGACAAATTTTCCGTATACTCCTAAACCCAATTGGAATAGGTATCCTGGTCTATTAAAAAAATATAGTGTGAAAGATAAAAATAATATTACACTATATGAAGAGTTGTATGACTATGACTTAAAAGGAAATTTTGAAAACTCTTCTAATGAAAAGAATGTCATTGCTTTAAAATATAGGTTGTTTGATAGACCCGTTGGTTATTTTGTAAACTGGGATCCAAATAATTATAATGGGAGACATTAAAACCATCACTTTGGGTGTTTTCATTTTATGATGTTTATTATGGTATTGGAGCTTTACCAAGTAATAAGACCATAATAAATTATTTTGGATCAAATAATGTTTCCAAACAATTTACCTATAAATATAGACATGGTAATATACCTTACAGAGAAATTGAAACTGGCTCTAGTGGTGAAGAACTTATTAAAGAGATTAAAATAATTAATGATTACGTATATTCTAACTCTAACCCAGATGCCATAATTTTTAGAGAGTTAAAAGATGATAATATTTTGGTTCCAATAGAAAATTTAACTTATTACAAAAAAGATAATGAAGAAAAATTGATTGGAGCGAGTACACATTTTTATAAAAAATTTAACGGATTGAACTTGATCTCACAAGAGTTTGAATTTGAAACTAATAAACCGATAAACGATTATAACTCCTTAGATCTTAATGGTTCAAATACAATTCAAGATACAAGAATGAAATCAACAACTATATTTGACGAATATGATAGTAAAGGTAATTTGCTTGAATTTTATAAAAAAGGAGGACCAAGAATTATAAATGTTTGGGGATATAATGATTCAAAACTCATTGCTCAATTAAAAAATGCAAGTTACTCCAATTTAACTTCGTTACAGACATCTGCTATTTCAGATGCCCAAAATAGTTCAAATATAGATACAACTGCTTCAACAGAAAATACCTTAAGAGCTAAACTAAATATTCTTTCAGGTAGATTTAATGATGTTCAAACAGCTACATTTACTTACAATCCTCTGGTTAACGTTACCAGCATTACTGATGCTAGTAAGTATACATCACATTTTAATTTTGATGAATTAAATAGATTACAATATATCAGCAATGCTGATAAAAGGGTACTTGAAGAATATAAGTATAATTTTAAACTTGACGATATTATTGCCAACACAAGTACTTCTGTAGCCTCTGTTACTAGTGGTCAAAGTGTAACCTTTACTACAAATGCATCAGGGGGTACAGGTGATTTCACCTATAAGTGGGTTGTTACTAATGCTAATTTGAATCAAGTTTATAATACTACCACAGGTTCATTAACTATTACAACAACAAACAATCATGCTCCCAATTTTACAGTTACTTGTGAGGTAACAGACGTGCAAATTGATGAATCAGTAACAACCTCTACTCAAGTCAATGTAACTCTTTCTTATCCTGCTTTATCTGCTAGTAATTTATACTCAAACCCTTACTTCGGCAGTAAATTTGTCGGTCAAAGCATCAGTTACAGTATAAGTATTTCTGGAGGTTCAGGTAATTATAGCTACAGCTGGAAAAAGTCAAATAATCAAGGTAGTACAAACTATTCAGTAAATGGTCCTTCTTTAAATAATATTATTATTACCTTATCCGATTGTGCATCTTTTACTATGAAATGTGCTGTTACGGATTTAGTTACCGGAGAAGTGATTTTTAAGTCAAATAAAATAACAATAACATCAGGATGTCTTGGAGGCGAGGAGGAGTGAGTTTTAAATTAAAATCAGAAAAAAATGATGAATAAAATAAGTATTTTAATAGTAAGTGTGTTCTTCTCCATCAATTTTTTTGGGCAAACAGTACAAGTAAACCCAACAGCTACACAAAATTATACGCATAAAATTGTATATAAAAAGGGGTATTTTATAAGTGGATTGGGTTCAGCATCTCCAAATGATAAAATAGAGAATATTGCCTATTATGACGGATTGGGTAAAAAGATACAAGATGTTGCTGTTAGACAAGGAGGGAAAACTTCTCAGAGTAATGATGCTGACTTAATAACACATTTTACTTATGATTTGATTGGAAGAGAAAACAAATTGTTTTTATCTTTTGCCAATGATGCAAATAATGGTAAATATGATTACAACCCATTAGAAAACACTAATCAATTTTATAATTCACATTTCTCAACAGATTTAGATATCAATAATCCAAATCCATATACAGAAAAAGAATTTGAACCTACTCCTCTTAACAGAATTAAGAAACAAGCATTTCCAGGCAAAGATTGGAAATTAGGTAATGGTCATGAAATCAACTTTGAAAATAATACAAATACATTAAGTACAGAAGTACGTTTATATACTGTTTCTTTATCTGGTGTAAATCCCACTTTAGTAAACACATCACCATACTATTATGCTATTGGAAAATTGTACAAATCAGTTGTCAAAGATGAAAATCATGATGAATCTACTAATAAGGAGCATACTAGTGAAGAATTTAAAGATAAATTTGATAGAGTGATATTAAAAAGAGCGTATAATCAAAATAAAACTTTAGATACCTATTATGTATATGATGATTTAGGTAATTTGACTTTTGTTTTACCTCCAAAATCCGAACCAAATTTGGTAAAACCAAATCCATCAATACTCGCTGAATTATGCTATCAATATAAATACGATAACAAGGGTAGACAGGTTGAAAAAAAATTACCAGGTAAAGAATGGGAATATATAGTATATGATAATTTAGATAGAGTAGTAATGACTCAAGACGCAAATCAAAGAAGAGTCAATTCCGGGAAATCTATAGATGAATGGTTGTTTACAAAATATGATGCTTTTGACAGGGTTGCATATACAGGAATAACAAAAACAAACAATGACAGAGCAACCTTGCAGACAAATGCAACCACTTTTGATGTTAATTGGGTTAGTAAAACGAATAGTAGTAATAATTTAGCTGGAACAACGATTTATTATACTAATAATGGTTTTCCTTCGATAATATCTGAAATATTAACGATTAATTATTATGATAACTACCTATTTGATAATGATGGTTTAGTGTTACCATCTGCAAATAGTTTAGGACCATTACTACTTACAAGTGCTAAAGGATTTGAAACGGGTTCTAAAGTGAAAATTCTAGGAACAAATAGTTGGATTACCTCTATAATCGGTTATGACAGGCATAGACGTCCTGTTTGGGTTGGTACAAAAAATAACTATCTTAACACTATAGATTATGCTGAAAGTAAGTTAAATGGAATTTTAGATTGGATAATAGAAAATAAATATACACATAAAAAAACAGGAAATGTAGATATTGTAATCGTTGATAAATTTTCTTACAACCATTCGGGAAAATTAGAAACTCAAACAAGAAATATTAATGAAACTGGGGAAGAATCCATCGTTGTTAATGAATACGACGATTTGGGACAATTAATAAGAAAAAAAGTGGGAGGAAATGTTACTTCTGAATTACAAGTGGTTGATTATAATTATAATATTAGAGGTTGGTTAACAGACATAAATGATGTAACTAATATTGGTACTACAGATTTATTTGCATTTAAAGTTAATTATAATAGCCCTTCTGCGGGTACTGCACTATATAACGGTAATATTAGTCAAACTAAATGGAAAACAAAAAGCTTAAACCCTAATAATCCTGTAAGTACATCTTATACCTATACCTATGACGCCTTAAACCGAATTACCAGTGCAGTTGATAATACAAACAACTATAGTTTAACAAATGTAAGCTACGATAAGATGGGTAATATAATGACCCTACAACGTAGAGGACACTTAGTTGAAAATCCAACACAAGCTTCTCATTTTGGTCTGATGGATAACCTGAGTTATGACTATGGTACTGCTAATGGTAATAAGTTGATGAAAGTTACTGACGCTGTTAGTGGAACATCTGGGAAAGGAGAATTTAAAGATGGCAATAAAGTTGGAGATGATTTTGCTTATGATGCCAATGGTAGCATAACTAAAGATTTAAATAAAGGCATTACTAGTATATTATACAATCATTTGAATATGCCTACGCAGATTAAGTTCGATAACTCTAACACTAAAAAAATAAACTATACTTATACCGCTGATGGTGTTAAGTTAAGAAAAGTTACCAATGACAGTGGTAATGTAACTACCACGGATTATGCAAACAATTTTATTTACGAAAATAATACCTTAAAACAATTTTATCATGAAGAAGGTTATGTAGAGCCTAGCGGTAATGGATATCAATATATATATCAATATGCTGATATTTGGGGGAATGTAAGATTGTCGTATGCAGATGCAGATGGGAATGGTACGATAGCTCAATCTGAAATTAGAAGAGAACAAAATTATTACCCTGGAGGACTAGAGCAAAAAGGTTATAATAATGTACTTGTTGGTGCTAAAAGTAATTTTAAAACATATCAGGCACAAGAATTTACAGAAGATTTAGGTTTAAATACACATGAATGGAGATATCGTGTAAGTGACCCAGCAACGATTCGTTTTTGGCAAGTAGACCCATTAGCAGAAGATTATATGTACAACTCTACGTTTGCATTCCAAGAAAATAAATTTGGCATGGGTATTGAGTTGGAGGGATTAGAATTAGTGAACTGGGATATGAGTTTTATAGATAATGTAAAATTAAATTTCTATGCTGCAAAATCTTTTATAACTAGTATAGCACAGACGGCAGAAGTTTTGTCTAATCCAATAAAAACCGTTGAAGCGGTTGTAGGTATTGGAAAAGCCATAGCAAGTCCCATACAAACAGGAAAAACCATAGTAAATGGTGTGTCTCAAACAGTTATGGATATAGGTAGTACCAACCCGCAAGTGGCTGGTACTGCTTTTGGCAAAGTAGCAGCTGTTGTTGCAGAAACTGTAGTTGGTGCTGAATTAGCAAATTTGGCTAAAGTAAGTAAAATTACTACTGTGGCGGATGACGTTCTTCCTAATTCGGCAAAGGTTGTAAGAGGAGGGACAAATACTCCTGAATTAATTGCAAAAGGAACGGGTACTCATCCATCTGGAGTTACTGGAATTTCTGTTGAATGCGGCACTTGTTTGGTAAAGGATTTGGCTAAGGGTGTTCCACACTCTAAAGTTGGAGTAACAACAGTTGGAGCTGTACGTAAATTAGGTGGAGATGTTATAAAAACAAGTGGAAGAAGCCCTAATCATGCAACGTTAACTAATCTTACTGCTAAACAGTCAAGTAAACTGCTTAACCCTGTAATAAAGAAACCAAAATAAAAAAGATGAAAAAAATATTTGTTGATTTTAATAATGCTGATAAAGATGGTAGAATTAGGTTGAATACCAAAGGCACTTTAGATGATATAGAGAAAAAAGAAATTAAGCTAAAGGAAAATCTAGAAATTCTTTTAGATGACGACGATGGTCTTACAGTTAATGGTATTGTTCAATTTTCTGAGATAGAAAAGATTTGGGTAGTAAGGGTAAATTGGGATATGCTTAAAAAGCCTTGTTAGTCAATGATGTAAAATAGGTTTTTATAATTAGTTACTCTTTTTTAATTGTTCAATAAAATAAGAAGGGTTTAGACCAGTTTTTTTACGAAATGCAGAAGAAAAAGACACTGTGTTTCCAAAACCTACGCTATCACTTATAGCCTCAATCGTATATTTTTGAAGTTGTTTGTCAGTTTGTAATCTCTCAATAATATAATCTATTCTAAGGTCGCTTAGATATAAAGAGAAATTCTTTTTTTTATACGAATTAATGATGTGTGAAAGGTATTTAGGATTTGTTTCTAGTTGAGTAGCAAGCCAATTTAGAGTAATGCCTTTAGATATAAAACCTTTTGTTTCTTCAAAGCGTTCTATTCCCTTTAATATTTTGTCAACAGTTTTTTTAGGAATTTTTAGAGCCTTATTATGCTCAATTGTTTTAGCAGTTCGTTGAGTTTTACTGATTAATTCTTTAAATATTTTTTTATTACGTTGATTTTTTGAGTATAAAATAAAACC
>CAZHYX010000121.1:0-8717 GCA_964536675.1 uncultured Flavobacteriaceae bacterium | reverse complement strand
GATATTCAATGTCATCATTAAATAATACTTGTATTTTGGTAGGTAATTGAGCATTAACTCTTGGTATTAAAATAGAAACAATATCCTTTTTAATTTGAGCAAGCATTTTAGCATCATCAGCATCAAAATCATCGTGTTGAGTTGACACAACAATTGCATCTATCCGCTGAGGAACATTATCATTATTATATTCAATAGTTACTTGACTTTTAGCGTCAGGGCGTAAATAGTTGATTTCGTTGTTTTCTCTACGTAATTCAGCTAATACTTGTAGAATTCTGTGAGAAATATCCAATGCCAATGGCATAAAATTCTGGGTTTCATTGGTAGCATAACCAAACATCATTCCTTGATCGCCAGCACCTTGTTCTTCTTTGGTGGCTCTATCAACACCTTGATTAATATCTTGAGATTGTTCATGAATTAAAGAAATAACACCACAAGACTCACCCGAAAATTGATATTCACCTTTAGTGTAACCAATGTCATTAATTACTTTTCTAGCAATTCCCTGAACATCTAGATAGGTTTTGCTTTTTACTTCACCGGCAAGTATTACTTGTCCGGTAGTAACCATCGTTTCACAAGCTACTTTAGATTCAGGGTCAAACGCTAAAAAATTGTCTAATAAAGCATCACTGATCTGGTCTGCTACTTTATCTGGATGCCCCTCAGAAACACTTTCTGAAGTGAATAAATATGCCATAAACTTTTTTTAATAGTTTTTAAAAAAGATTGCAATTGCCTAAGGAGTAGTAATTACTGCTTTAGCATTTTTATGCTGAACCCGTTTCAGTATCTTTAGAAATGAATTCAAATCTGGTAAAAATAAACCAGACCCTGAAATGAATTCAGGGTTATGAGGTTGCAATCAGTTCAAATTTTTCCTCAAAAATAATGAGCAAAGGTAGAAAAATAAAAGTCATAAATTCTATTAACAAATCGAAAATTTTATAATAGTAAGTAATATAATTTTTTTTGATAAATTAAAATAAGAAAAATGCAATTAAACTTACAAATAATTGTAAGATACTTAATAATTAAAAAATAAATTCTAAAAAGTTTGGTAGTTTGCTTTTAGTTTTACAATATTTGTATTGAATTAATGTTGATTTTTTTTATGAAATAGAAAAAGTTGAGATGAGTTCATTTACTAAGTTCAATGATTTATTGAAATGTTATCAAGAAAGGCAGAGGGATTAGACCCATTGAAGCCTTAGCAACCCTTTGTCATAAAGAAGGTGCTACATTCTACTTCGTCCTGAATTCATTTCAGGGCCTTTTAAATCATATTTAAAAGGTTGAGGATAGATAACCAAACAAAATTACTTCATCAAGTAATTAACTTTTCTTATAACATTTTGATTTTAACTAATAAAAAACAAAGTGTTAATTATAGTGAAAAGTGATTTACAACATATAAAAATTTTAGATTTTACAACTGAACAAGGAGTAAAACTTCCGTTATTAACATTGTCATACCAAGTTTTCGGAAAGTCATTAAACGAAGTCCCAATTGTATTGGTAAATCATGCCTTGACAGGAAATTCTAATGTTTGTAGAAAAGATGGTTGGTGGCAAGAGTTGATAGGCGATGATAAATGTATTGACACAAATCAATATTCAGTCTTAGCATTTAATATTCCCGGAAATGGTTTTGATAATGATAAAATAAATCTAATAAATAATTATAAAGATTTCTCAGCCCGTGATATTGCTAAAATTTTTGCTTTAGGGCTAAGAGAATTGAAAATACAATCACTTTTTGCCGTTATAGGAGGTTCTGTGGGTGGAGGTATTGCTTGGGAACTAGCAACCTTATACCCAAATCTTATTGAACATGTAATTCCGATTGCTTCTGACTGGAAGTCAACAGATTGGTTAATTGCCAATTGTTATTTGCAAGATTTAATATTAAATAATTCTTCAAACCCGATAGCTGATGCTCGTGTGCATGCCATGTTGTGTTATAGAACACCAATTTCTTTCAAAACAAAATTTGATAGAACAACTAACAAATCTTTAGGAGTATTCAATATTGAAAGTTGGTTAAATCATCATGGTAGAAAACTGCAAGAGAGATTTCATCTTTCAACCTATAAATTAATGAATCAACTCTTAAAAACCATTGATATTACTAGAGGAAGAGGAAGTTTTAAAAACGTGGTATCAACAATACAATCACATATACATATTGTAGGTGTGAATTCAGATTTGTTTTTTACAATAGATGAGAACAAAGACACTTACAATAAGTTAAAAGAATTAAAAGTTAAGACGACTTATTATGAAATTAATTCCATTCATGGTCATGATGCTTTTTTGATAGAATATGAGCAATTAGAAGCATTTTTGAATCCGATATTTAAGAATAAAATTAAAAAAGTAGCATAGTATTATGAGTGCCGATAAACCATCTTTTGAAACACTGGCTATAAGAAGTCAAACTGAACGTTCACAATATTCAGAACATTCCACGCCTTTATACTTAACCTCAAGTTTTGTATTTGATGATGCTGAAGATATGCGAGCATCCTTTGCAGAAGAAAAAGAGAAAAACTTATATAGCCGATTTTCAAATCCGAATACAACAGAATTTGTCGATAAAATTGTCGCAATGGAAGGCGCAGAAGCAGGCTACGCATTTGCAACTGGTATGGCAGCTGTATTTTCTACTTTTGGAGCCTTATTAAATGCAGGAGATCATATTGTTTCATGTCGTTCCGTATTTGGTTCAACACACACATTATTTACCAAATATTTACCCAAATGGAATATTGAAACAAGCTATTTTAAGGTAAACGACCTTAATAAAGTAGAAAACTTGATTCAACCTAATACTAAAATTTTATATGCTGAATCGCCCACAAACCCCGCAGTAGATATCTTAGATTTAGAATTATTGAGTGAAATTGCAAAAAAATACAGCTTATTATTGGTGATTGATAATTGTTTTGCAACACCTTATTTACAAAACCCTATTAAATTCGGAGCAGATATTGTAATCCATTCCGCTACAAAATTAATTGACGGACAAGGTAGAGTGTTAGGAGGTATAGCAGTTGGAAAGACCGATTTAATTAGAGAAATTTATTTATTTTCAAGAAATACCGGACCTGCAATGTCACCATTTAATGCTTGGGTATTGTCTAAAAGTTTAGAAACATTAGTAATTAGAGTAGAAAGGCATTGTGAAAATGGATTAAAAGTTGCAGAATTTTTAGAACAGCATGACAATGTTAATTGGGTGAAATATCCTTTTTTGAAAAGTCATCCTCAATATGAAATAGCAAAAAAACAAATGAAATTAGGAGGGAATATTGTTGCTTTTGAAATCAAAGGAGGAGTCGAAGCAGGTAAAAGTTTTTTAAATGCCATAAAAATGTGTTCTTTGTCAGCTAACTTAGGAGATACTCGTACAATTGTTACACATCCAGCATCAACAACACATAGTAAATTAACAGTATCAGATAGATTAGAAGTGAGTATTACTGACGGATTGGTACGGGTTTCTGTAGGGTTAGAAAATGTAGAAGATATTATTGAAGATTTAAATCAGGCATTAATTTAAAGTTTTGTGTCAGTTTGAGCACAGTCGAAAACAAACAAAAGGGTATAATACAAAATGAATAAAATATATAAAGAATTAGAAAAACGAATATTGGTGCTAGATGGTGCTATGGGTACGATGTTACAGCAATATAATTTTTCTGAAGAAGATTTTAGAGGTGAACGGTTTAAAGATTTTCCTGTATCCTTAAAAGGGAATAATGACTTGTTATCTATAACACAACCAAAAGCATTAAAAGAAATCCATGCTAAATATTTTGAAGCTGGAGCTGATATTATCGAAACCAATACTTTTTCAGGTACAACCATTGCTATGGCAGATTATCAGATGGAAGATTTGGTGTTTGAACTCAATTATCAATCAGCAAAAATAGCTAAAGAAGTAGCCGATGAGTTTACAGCTAAAGAACCACTAAAACCAAAATTTGTTGCAGGATCAATTGGCCCAACTAATAGAACGGCGAGTATGTCTCCAGACGTAAATGACCCAGGTTTTAGAGCCGTAACTTTTGATGAATTGCGAATAGCTTATAAGCTACAAACTGAAGCATTGATTGATGGCGGAGTAGATTTATTACTCGTTGAAACGGTTTTTGATACACTTAATGCAAAAGCTGCATTATTTGCTATTGAAGAAGTTAAAGAAGAAAAAAATATTGATATTCCTATTATGTTAAGCGGTACAATAACCGATGCTAGTGGGCGCACATTGTCGGGACAAACAGCAGAAGCATTTTTGATTTCTACCTCTCATATTCCGTTATTTTCTATCGGATTCAATTGTGCCTTAGGAGCTAATTTATTACAACCACATTTAGAGGCAATTGCTTCAAAAACTGATTTTGCAATATCTGCACACCCAAATGCTGGTTTACCAAACGCTTTTGGAGAATATGATGAAACACCAGAAGAAATGGCTGCGCAAATCGAAGAATATCTAAAAAAGAATTTAATCAATATTATTGGAGGTTGTTGTGGTACAACACCGGCACATATTAAAGCAATTGCTGAGGTTGCTACTAAATATAAACCAAGAAAAATCCCATCCCTAATCCCTTCCCAAAGGGAAGGGACTTTAAAATAAGTATAAAACTCTCCTCCTTTTTTAAGGAGGGGTGCCCAAAGGGAGGGGAGGTTTAATTTTGCCCTTTTGAGGATAATGATAGCTATCGGTAACAGTTGAATGTCAGGTTGAGTACAAGTCGAAACCTCTATGATAAGAAAAGAATGAATAAAGAAAAAAAATATCTAAAACTATCGGGATTAGAACCGTTAATTCTGAATGAAAATAGCAACTTTATAAATGTTGGTGAACGTACCAATGTTGCAGGTTCGCGTAAGTTTTTACGTTTGATAAAAGATGGACAGTTTGATGAGGCTTTGGTTATTGCACGCCATCAAGTAGATGGAGGAGCACAGATTATTGATATTAATATGGATGATGGTTTGTTAGACGGAAAAGAATCAATGGTTCGTTTTTTAAATCTCATTGCTGCTGAACCAGATATTTGTCGTGTACCCATAATGATAGATAGCTCAAAATGGGAAATTATTGAAGCAGGCTTACAAGTAGTACAAGGTAAATGTGTGGTAAATTCGATATCCTTAAAAGAAGGTGAAGAAAATTTTATATACCAAGCCAAACAAATTAAACGTTATGGAGCTGCCGTTATCGTAATGGCATTTGATGAAGTTGGACAAGCAGATAATTATCAAAGACGTATTGAAATAGCAGAACGTTCTTATCGTGTATTGGTAGATAAGGTAGGTTTTGCTTCAGAAGATATTATTTTCGATTTGAATATATTTCCTGTGGCAACAGGAATGGAAGAGCATCGCAAAAATGCCATTGACTTTATTGAAGCAACACGTTGGGTACGTGAAAACTTACCAAATATAAGTGTTAGCGGTGGAGTGAGTAATGTGTCTTTTTCGTTCAGAGGAAATGATACAGTTCGTGAAGCGATGCACTCAGTGTTTTTATATCACGCTATTCAAGCTGGAATGAATATAGGGATTGTAAACCCTGCTATGCTAGAAATTTATGATGATATTCCGAAAGATTTATTAGAACATGTAGAAGATGTTATTTTAGATAGACGTGATGATGCTACCGAACGATTATTAGATTTTGCTGAAACAGTAAAAGGTTCTAAAAAAGAAAAAGTGATAGATGAATCTTGGCGAGAGAATTCGTTACAAGATCGTATTACACATGCTTTAGTTAAAGGAATAGACATCTATATTATTGAAGATGCGGAAGAAGCTCGTTTAAAAGCTTCAAAACCAATAGAAGTTATTGAAAAGAATCTAATGATAGGCATGAATGTGGTTGGAGATTTATTTGGAGCCGGTAAAATGTTTTTACCCCAAGTAGTGAAATCTGCCCGTGTAATGAAAAAAGCAGTAGCGTATTTGAATCCGTTTATTGAAGAAGATAAAGGAGAGCAGCAAAAAGCCCTAGGTAAAGTACTCATGGCTACTGTAAAGGGAGATGTGCATGATATTGGTAAAAATATTGTGAGTGTGGTATTAGGCTGTAATAATTATGAAATAGTTGATTTAGGCGTAATGGTACCTCCAGAAAAAATTATTGAAACCGCTAAAAAAGAAAATGTAGATATTATTGGCTTAAGTGGTTTGATAACCCCATCATTAGATGAAATGGTGTATTTAGCAAAAGAGATGGAACGTCAGAATTTTAAAGTACCATTACTAATTGGTGGAGCAACTACTTCAAAAGCACATACTGCGGTAAAGATAAACCCTGAATATAAAAATGCGGTAGTTCATGTAAATGATGCTTCAAGAGCGGTGACAGTCGTGAGCGATTTATTGAATGAGGATACAAAAAATGAATATGTAGCTAAACTTAAAAAGGATTATGATGAGTTTCGTGAAAAATTTTTAAAACGAGGTAAAACGAAATCATATATTACATTAGAACAAGCAAGAAAAAATAAGTTTCCAATTGACTGGAATATTTCAAAAATAGTGCAACCAAAAGAAATGGGAGTACAGGTATTAAAGCAATTGAGTTTAAAAGAACTAGAACCGTTTATTGATTGGAGTCCGTTTTTTAGAAGTTGGGATCTTCATGGAAGATATCCAAATATTCTAACTGACAAAGTTGTTGGAGAACAAGCTACACAATTGTATAGTGATGCAAAAATAATATTAAAAGAAATTATTGCAAATCAATCTTTAAAAGCAAGAGCAATTTTCGGGTTATTTGAAGCGAATACAATTAATGATGATGATATTTCTATCCAGAAAAAAGGAAAAGAAATAGCTATTTTCAGAACCTTGCGTCAACAATTAAAAAAACGAGAAGGTGTACCAAATATAGCACTAGCAGATTTTATTAGCCCAAAAAAAATGGATAAAACCGATTATATAGGAGCCTTTTGTGTTTCCATTTTTGGTGCTGACGAATTAGCAGGTTATTATAAAGCTAAAGAAGATGATTATAATGCCATTATGGTACAAGCTTTAGCAGATAGGTTTGCAGAAGCTTTTGCAGAATATTTACATAAACAAGTACGAACTAAACATTGGGGGTATGCTAGAGGTGAAGAATTATCAAATGATGAGTTAATAAAAGAAAGTTATAAAGGTATTCGTCCAGCACCAGGTTACCCCGCTTGTCCAGATCATTTAGAAAAAGAGACAATTTGGAAATTACTAGAAGTAGAAGAGCAAATAGGAGTGAAATTAACAGAAAGTTTAGCAATGTGGCCAGGAGCATCTGTATCTGGACATTATTTTGGAAATGCAGAAGCAAAGTATTTTGGATTAGGGAAAATTACTGACGATCAAGTAACTGATTTTGCCATAAGAAAAGAAATAACAAAGCAAAAAGCAAGAAAATGGTTACACCCTATACTTGCTCACGAATAAGAAATGAGTAGTTAGAATTGAGAAATGAGAACAATAAAATTTTTATAAACACTCATTATAAACATCTCAATACTTAAAACTAAAAAACAACATGAAAGTAACAGAACACATAAAAAAAGCAAATGGGAAAACATTATTTTCCTTTGAAATTTTACCTCCATTAAAAGGACAACATATTCAATCTATCTATGATAATGTTGATCCGTTAATAGAATTTAACCCTTCATTTATTGATGTAACCTATCATAGAGAAGAATACATTTATAAAGAACTAGAAAATGGGTTATTAGAAAAGAAGGTTACACGTAAAAGACCAGGTACCGTTGGTATATGTGCATCTTTACAAAATAAATATAAAGTTGATGCAGTACCACATATTTTGTGTGGAGGTTTTACCAAAGAAGATACTGAGAATTTTTTAATTGACTTAGATTTTTTAGAAATAGAAAATGTTATGGCTTTACGTGGAGACCCTATAAGTTCTGAAACCTATTTTAGACCTGAGAAAGAAGGGCATCATTTTCCATCAGATTTAGTAGGACAAATCAACGATTTAAATAATGGTAAATATTTAGATGAAGAGTTACAGAATTCATCAAAAACTAACTTTTGTATTGGTGTAGGTGCTTATCCCGAAAAACATATGGAATCACCAAGTTTAGATGCTGATATTCATTTTTTAAAGAAAAAAATTAAGGCTGGAGCTGATTATATAGTCACACAAATGTTCTTTGACAATCAGAAATATTTTAATTTTGTATCTAGGTGCAGAAAAGCAGGAATTACCATACCCATTTTACCGGGTATAAAACCCATTGCTGTAAAAAAACATCTAAATTTAATTCCGCATAGGTTTAATGTTGATATTCCCGATGAATTAATTATGAGCGTTGTTAAAAGTAAAGATAATAAAGAGGTACGTCAGGTCGGTATTGAATGGGCAATTACGCAAGGTAAAGAATTAATAAAAGCTGGTGCGCCAGCATTACATTTTTACTCTATGGGTAAATCAGATAATATTAAAGCTATTGCAACAGAATTATTCTAAAAAATTATAATAATAGCCTAGCTATTTTGTAATAGAAAATAAACAAAATAATTATTGTTAAGATTAGAAAAATTTGTTTGATGTTTATTTTAGAGCTTTTCTTTTTAATCCCCATAAATTTTTAAGTTTCCTATTTATTATCTAGTTATACCAATTTAATTTTATAATGTCGTATAATTGAATTGAATTAATTTTTGCA
>CAZHYX010000120.1:0-8726 GCA_964536675.1 uncultured Flavobacteriaceae bacterium | reverse complement strand
CAATGCCACAGGTTATCGTTTATCTATAGGTACAAGTTCTGGAGCAACAGATATTCTAAACAATCAAGACTTAGGTAATGTTACCGCTTACGATTTACCAACAGATTTACCCGAAAATACGCAAATATTTGTAACGGTAACACCGTACAATGCAATAGGTGATGCAACAGGTTGTGCAGAAACTAGTTTTACCACCGAAACCGTAGCTACAATTCCAACTTGTACTGCCTTAACTTCTCCGTTAAACGGAGTGACAAATGTAGCAATCAGTACAAATTTAGATTGGTTAACCATTAGCAATGCCACAGGTTATCGTTTATCTATAGGTACAAGTTCTGGAGCAACAGATATTATAAATAATCAAGACTTAGGTAATGTTACCACTTATAATTTACCAACAGATTTACCCGAAAATACGCAAATATTTGTAAGTATAATTCCATACAATACGGTAGGTGATGCTACGAGTTGTACCGAAGAGAGTTTTATAACAGATGAGTCATTATTTATTGATGAAACAAAATATGGTTTTTCTCCTGACGGTGATGGTATAAATGAATATTGGGAAATCGTTGGAATAGAAAACTACCCAAACAATACTGTGTCAATATTTAATCGTTGGGGAGATTTAGTATTTGAAATTAATGGTTATAACAACACTTCTAAAAAATTTGAAGGGTACGCAAACAGATTGACAAAATTAGGAGCTAAAGAGCTCCCCGAAGGAACTTATTTCTTTGATATTAAGATTTCAGGTACACATAATTTTAAAAAGCTTAGAGGATTTTTAGTATTAAAACGCTAATATGAAAAAAAATAATTACATACTGGTAATATATAGTATTGTATTGTCAATTTATTTTAATCCGTTTGTTTACGGGCAACAAACACCTGTGTTTTCTGAGTATAATTATAATACTTTTATAATAAATCCGGCATATGCAGGTTTTAATCCTTCTACAGAAATTACCCTGAGTAGTTCAGGTTTTTTAAATCAATTTGATGGAAGCCCTAAAACATCAAGCCTATCTATTAGTTCTCGTTTAAAATCTGAAAATATTGGATTAGGTCTTGGTATTTTTAGAGATGAAATAGGTGTAACATCAAATACAAGTATCTATGGTGCATATTCTTATAAAATATATTTTGATTCAAAAAGAGATAGACCTTCTTGGGAAGTTTATACACCACATGTAATCTCGTTTGGTATTACTGCAGGAGTACAACTTTTTAGAGATAACTTGTTAGAATTAGGAATAGACAACGATGAAAATTTTAATGAAAATATTAATGCTACAATCCCTACAATAGGTTTAGGTTTTCTATGGAATAAAGAACAGTTCTATCTTGGTATTTCAACTCCAAATATTATAGGAGATCTATTTGCTTCTGATGATCAAATTAAAATTGAAAATATATATTATGGGTATTTGGGGTCTCGAATTTATACAAACCGTTTTCAAGAAATCATACTAAAACCTAATATTTTAGTTAAATATCAAAATGGCACACCGTTACAAGTAGATTTTAATACAGCAGTAAACTATAAAAACAAGTTTGAATTAGGTATTGGATATAGAACAACTTCTTCTATAAATTTTTTAGTTGGATTTTATGTATTTGATAATTGGAGAATGATTTATAATTACAATCAGGCAATCAATAACTCATTAATAAATAGTACACATGGTATAGTTTTGAATTATCGTTTTGGTAGAGGATTTAAAGAGAGTCATTAAAAAAAACGATATAAGTAGCATATATATTTTAACCTTAATAGTCATATCCTTCTTATAGAGGAAATATTACCCCCTTTTTCAGGGATAAAATATTCACGGTTTTAAGGTGTTTATATTAACTCAACCAAGTTTATTTTTACCCAGTATGCAAAACTTGAAAACCTATAACGAACATTAATCACTCTATTTATTGTATTGAGTATTATACCAATTGTATTTTGAAATGATTGATAATAAAATTATGTTATTTTGAATTAGAGAATAAAGCAGACAAATTCTAAGTTCTTCATTTAAAAAAACAAACAACAGTAAAATGAAATAAGAAAAAGAGCTAAAAGAGTAACAAAATGAAAAACCTTAAAACACACAATATAAGCTCATGAAAAATATAAAACCAATAATAGTTCTACTAACACTAACACTATTTCAACAGGTTTTTTCACAAGAAAAAATATACCTAGATAAAAACTGGAAAAAAACCATCCAAGAAAACGCAACTTTTTATCGAATATTAGAAAAGAAAAGTGACAGCCTTTACTTTGTTAAAGATTATTATATCTCTGGCACTATGCAAATGGATGGGCATTTTACCAATTTAGAAAAAGAAACCTTACACGGCACAATCAATTGGTACGATAAAGACGGGTACAAAACAATCACCAGAAGTTACAAAAAAGGCAAACTTCACGGCGAGTTTATCAACTATTCAAAAGACGGAAGTATCTTTTCTAAAGGTAGCTATAAAGACGGGAAGCCTTATAGTGGCAGTATCAATGATTTATGTGGCAATCCTGTGTTTTACTCCAACTACAAAGAAGGTGTAAAACTATCAGAAACTGTATTTTACAAAGACTCCAATAAAAAAGCCCTTGAACGGTTTTTTTCAAAAAAACCAAATAGATACAATACTTATTACCCGTTATCTGAAGTGTTTTACGATAAAAATGGGACAACAGATACGCTATATTATGTAAACAAATCACATATGATAGATCGTGGTGTGCGTGTTTTTTTTCATATAGATAACGCACAAGCAACGGCTATCAAAACAAAAGAAACCTATGAGGATAGCCAATTGCATGGAGAAACAACCATTTATCATAAAAACGGTGACGTTTGGCTACTAGGAACCTATAAAAACAACAAAAAATACAAAGGTGATTTTTTAGAAAATTTCATCAAAACCAGCTTTGAGAATGGTATTCAAGTAGGAGATAAAATAAAATTTGATAAAGATTTTAATGTAGTATCAAAATTAAGTTATAAAAACGGAAAGCCTTATGAAGGGGTGTTGAAAAAATATCAAATAATACAAACCTACAGTAAAGGCGAATTAATTGAAAAAAAAGAATTTTACGATTATAAGCACCAAAACATTAAAACGATAAGCACTTTTGATGGAGAAAAAAGTACTGTTCAATGGTATGATAAACAAGGTAATCTATTAGGAATAGGAACAGAGGTTAACAACAGACCATTTGACGGATTACATTTGAATTATAGAAAATTAAGTTATTATAAAGAAGGGAAATTAGACGGTATAGAAAAAGAATTTATAACAGCAGACAGAGAAATACTAAGTACTAAAACTTTATACCAAAACGACTCCATTGTTTGGGTAAAATCACGTATGCCGTTTAAAGAGGACTTTTTTCATTGTGATTATAAAAATATGCTTCCTTTTAGTGGGGTAGAGTTTAAATACTCAGCAGAAACTCATTATAAAGACGGAAAAAAGATAAAACAAACAACTTATCGTAAAAACCCTAAAACAGATAAATTAGCAATAAATTTTATTACATTTTACGATCCAAAGGCAACATACGATACAGTCGTTAAAGAAATATTCTATAAAAACGGCAAAGAATACAGCTTGATTTACAAGAACAATATGCCTTATAGCGGCACACTCTGGAGAGGTGTTGATCGTTTAGAAACCTATAAAGATGGAAAAAGAGAAGGTGTATATCGTGTGTATGAAGGCGATAAAATTATAGAAGAGGGCAATCATGTAAACGATAAAATACAGGGTATGGTTCACTATACACCTATTACAAGAAACTCTTTTATGAGTGATACACCTACAAGTTGCAACTTTGACAAAGGTAATCCTATTGACGGAACCGTTTCGCATCCCAGAGAAATTACAACTTATAAAGATGGCAAAAAGTATGGTCTGCATACCGCATACTATTATGCAACTGGTTTTACGGTACGAAAAATTACCTATAAAAATGGTCTTAAAGAAGGAAACTCAAGTACAAGTATTAATGGTGAAAAAGTTGCAGAAGGTATTTATAAAAATGATAAAGCCCACTCAGGAAGCTTTTACAATTTAAAAACTTCAAAGATAGAGACCTTTTTAGACGGTAAAAAACACGGGTTGTTTGTTGAAGAATTCAATTACCAAATAACACAAACCAAAAAATATGACAAAGGCGAATTGCTCACAGAAAAAACTATAATTATTGATACTGACAGTATATTGGGAAAAGGATTTTATAAGAACAACAAACCTTACCAAGGCACATTCTTTCAAAAATTGAAAGACTATAACAAATTCTTAATAGAACCTTATGAAAAAGGCAAAAAACAAGGTATAGCACGAGTACTATTTATAGACCATAAAGATGTTCAAACGGTGTCCTCCACAACCTATAAAAAAGGTAAAAAACATGGAGCGGTTCAAGATTCTTATTTAGATGATATCTCTCTTCAAAAAATAAAAGTAAAAGGTATTTATAAAAACGACAAACGATATAGTGGTACTTTTATTACCAAAAGAACAGACGAATTACTGGTTATCTCAAATTATAAAAACGGTAAAAAAGAAGGTGTTGAAAAATACATTACCAAAAGCGACACTTACAATTTGCTATATAAAAATGATAAGATTGTTGAAGGTGTTCGGTTAGAATTTATTAAAGAAAAATATAGACACAAGCTACTTAAACATTATTACAGCAATGGACTTAAAACAAAAACTACTTTTAGAAGAGGAGAGTATATCA
Source organism: uncultured Flavobacteriaceae bacterium (assembly GCA_964536675.1). GTDB lineage: Bacteria > Bacteroidota > Bacteroidia > Flavobacteriales > Flavobacteriaceae > Aureibaculum. The sequence goes on along the minus strand of CAZHYX010000120.1, from coordinate 3,976 downwards.
CTTATAATGAAAATGGCTTTGTTATAGATAATGCACAGATGGGCTTGCGACACTTAAAAGTAGCCGTTGAGTTTGCCGATACCAAAAAAACAGCAGGAAATATAGAATATTTCAAAAACAACAAACCTATCGGAGGTTTTCAATTTAAAAATGGGGAGTTGTTAAGTGGTCAGCTTAAAATAAAAAACGATAATAAAGAGCTATTTACACACTTTCTAACTGAAGTTAAAGAACTTAGTATTGAAATGAAACTGTACCCAAAAACAAAAGTAGGTTTACTAAACAAAATAATAGTCCCCAACAAAATTCCTAAGAAAATTAGCTACAAAGATTCCGAGTTGATAATGAGCGGGTTTATAGATATGTCAGGTCCTGCTTTTAATATCAAAATAGAACAATATCTTTTAGATGGAACTTTGTTGACAACAGCATTATTTATAGATGGGAAAAGAATCGGAACTTTTATTGAGTTTAAAGAAAATTACGAAGGAAAAATAATCTATACCATTAGATATAAAGATAAAACAGATGCTAGAAAGACTATAGATAATTTAAGTTTTGATGATTTATTAAAAGAACTTAAAAAGTTAGAAAAAAAATCAAAATAGTAAGAAGAAAACTAACAAAATGACTTATAAAACGTAAAATGACCATTAATATTTGAACCTTTAGAAAATGTGCTTCAAGCCAATAAAAAAAATATTTTGTGAAAGCTAAAAAACACGCTTCTCGTTACTATGCCATTATCTTAATAAAAGGAAATGAAAGAGCAGACTTAGCGCCAAACAAAAGTATGTTTTTCAGCAAATATTGATATCACAGCATAGATATTTTTTAAAAATTTACAAACCAATAAGAAGATGGAAAATAATTTTTGGATAGAAAATATAGAATTGCCTTATGAAATAGGTATCGGAGGGCTAAGCTTAGAAAAATACAAATCAAAAATAAAACAATACAATGAGTATATTCAAAAAAAATAATACTATGCTAAAAAAAATAAAAACAACTACACTAATATTGTTAATCACCCTTGTCATAATAGCTATTGGTACTTTTTTTATGGGAGGTTTTATGTTTTTATTTGGTATAGCAGCTAGCTTGTTATTTCTTTATTACTTGTTGATTTACATAAGTTTAAGTGTTATTTACAACAAGAAAAAAAATAATAAACTAGTATTATACATTCTTTATCTGTTGTTTTTAATTCCAATAATATGGGGTTTGATTGATTGGGAAAGCCTTTTTGAATTTTTATTACAAGGTGTACAATTAAATATGAGGTAAGTATCTAAATAAATCATAAAATATGCACAGAATAGTTAAATACATTCTTTTCGTTTTCTTAACAATCTTGTCTATAAGTCTTATTTCTTGTGATAATAAAGTAACTGCATCTACTTATACTCCTGTAAAAGAAACTACTGATCCTTATGATTTGGAAGGGAAAGAAACCATTATTACCAAAAATATAGTAATGCATGCTAAATTCTTTGTCAATACGGTAACAAACGATACTGTAAATGTGCTACATCACCTCGATAAAACAGGTTTTCATTTTTATAATGCTGTAGCTTTTAAATCTGAAAAAGAAGGCGTAATCGTTGGAGGGGCAGGATTAAAAATAAGAACGACTACCGATGGAGGATTACATTGGCAAGAAAATAGATTTTCAAAATTTGCAAATCCTTTTCATTCAGTAGTCATCAATAAAGATAATATATTTGTTGTAGGAGAATCTCAGTTTATTTATAAAAGTAGTGATTTTGGAAAAAATTGGGAGGTATTTGATACCAATAAATTAATAGAAAATACCGATAAAGACACACAAAAGTCTTTTAGTTCATTTAGCACTCAATTTTATAAAATAAAATTCTACAACAATAACACAGGCCTAATTGTAGGAGATTATAATAAAGCCGTTGAAAGTAAACCTATTTTATTAAAAACAACAGATGCTGGCAAAAATTGGACAATGCTTACATTAAACGGACTTAAAGATGCTGAAACAGGAATTTCAGATTTCATCATGTTATCAGAACAGGTTATTTTTATGGTAACATTTAAAGGTAGCTGTTATAAAAGTACTGATGGAGGTAGTAATTGGCAATTACTATTTAATAACGATAAGCTATCTTTAAATTCGATTTATTTTATTAATGAGAATGAAGGCTATATTGGCGGAATGTCTAGTGTATTATTATACACCAAAGATGGAGGCAAAACATGGGAAGCAATAAATTTAATTTCTGAACAAAATGGTATTATTTATCATCAAAAATTTGCAGGTGAATATAAACGTGTTCCTACTAATAAATATTCCATAAACATATCTAATATCAAATATATAGATGGTAATACTACACTCATTACTTTAGCAAATGAGCAAGAGTTTGAAAAAGATTTTTTATATGAAATTCAGCAAAATTCAGCAACTGTTAAATCGGTATTAAGCAAAAAAGATACTTCCGTAGTCTTTATAGGAGAAGCTTATGGATTATACAAGCATAATAGTCATATTTACATACTAGATAGAAATAACTTATACCGCATAAACAATCAATAATAACACAAACATATGAAACGAGCATGTTAGTCCCGAATCTTCGGATTACGCCCAAAGAAACGCAAGTTCTATAATTCTTTTAAAATCATTTAGAAAAGGCAGAATTAAATGGTTTATAGCGAACAGTCCAGAAGCTTCTGTAATCGATAAAAAACAATAAAAATAAACACATGGAAAATCCTAAAAAATTAATTACTATGACATTATTGATTATATCAGGAATCTATATATCTGTTGGTTTGCTATTATATTTCGGTCAAAAACTATTATTGTATCATCCTAACAATCAAGATTTTAATAAATGTGAAGAGTTTGAAGATTATAAAAAAATGAATCATAATGATACTCGTTTCTATTTTAAACAAGGAAGCAATAAGGATGTAATAGTACATTATCACGGCAATGCAGGGTCAACATGCGACAGAGCTTTTACCAGACCCATGTTTGAGCAATTTAATGCATCTATTATTTATGTAGAATACGCTGGATATTCAAATGATACTGTAAGTCCATCAAAAGAGCTTATTTTAAAAGATGTAAAAAATATTCATGATTTCATCCATAAAAAAGAATTTACCAATATTATCGTTTTCGGACAAAGTTTGGGTAGTGCTGCTGCGAGTTATCATGCTTTTTTAGGCAATGTAAATCACTTAATTTTGGTTACACCTTTTTCTACATTACAAGCAGTAGCACAATCTATATATAAAATATACCCAGCCTCAATTATTCTAACGGAAAAATATGACAATATAAAATACTTAAAAGATTATAAAAACAACTTACTGATTATACACGGAGATAAGGACAAAATAATTCCACATAAATTTTCAAAAAAATTATTTGATAAAGTGCAAACAGACAATAAAGAATATATATTGATTGAAGGAAGTGGGCATAATAATATTTGGAATAATCCTAAATTTCAAGATACCTTAAATAATTATTTAAACAAAGCAATAAACAGGTAGTGCAATTACTATAAAAGTAAATATTTAAAAATAAAACTTAATTCGCAACCCATGAAAACCATTATAGCAATAACAAGCTTACTTTTAATACTATTTATCGCATCATGTGATCTTCGTAAATCCATTAATAAAGACTTATCAACCGGAGCCATTTTTAGAGGTGATGGACTAAGTGTTAAGAAAATAAAGATAATGATTAACAACAAAGAGGTAAAAAGTAACACCTTTTTCTCTGGCGAAAAAGTAATTATCCGTTTTATTGACCTTAAAGGTTTTAAAAAAGAAAACACTACATTATTTCCTGCCATGTCTATGCATATTGTTAAAAATGAAAAAGATACTGTACTTGCTGTAGATAATTCACTTCAAGATATAGAAAACGGAATAGATATCTCACCAATAGCATTACAAACCCATTTTATGGCAACTTTTCCTTATA